>JBGTGB010000294.1:0-4247 GCA_041746975.1 Haliea sp.
CGGCACCATTGCGCTCGCCGACGCCGCCACCATTGAAGCGGCCGCGGCTGCGGCCCAGGCCGCCTTCGCCGGCTGGGCAGCAACCCCGATTACGGAGCGGGCAAACCTGCTGCGTGGGCTCGCCACAGCGCTGGAACAGCATCGGGACGAGCTGATCGCCATCTGCTGCAAGGAAGCCGGCAAGACCATTCCCGACGGTGTCGCCGAGGTGCGTGAAGCGGTGGATTTTCTGCGCTACTACGCCGCCCGCGCCGAGGAAGCGGATTTTGCAGCTCGGGGCCTTGGCCCGCGCGGCGTGGTGCTCTGCATCAGCCCCTGGAATTTCCCCCTGGCGATTTTCCTGGGCCAGGTCAGTGCCGCGCTCGCCGCCGGCAACACGGTGGTGGCCAAGCCGGCAGAACAGACCAGCCTCGTGGCCCTGCGCACGCTGGAATTGATGCGCGACTGCGGCTTCCCACCCGGCGTGGTGGCGCTGCTGGTGGCAGAGGGCAAAGCCGTCGGCGAACAGCTGGTCCCAGACCCGCGAATCAAGGCGGTGATGTTTACCGGCTCTACCGGCGTCGGCTCCTGGCTCGCGCGCCAGCTGGCGTCGCGGCCGGACGCGCCGGTGCCGCTGGTGGCGGAGACTGGTGGCCAGAATTGTATGGTGGTGGATTCCACCGCACTGCCGGAGCAGGTGGTGCGGGATGTTGTGAACTCCGGCTTCCAGAGTGCGGGCCAGCGCTGCTCGGCGCTGCGGGTGTTGTTCCTGCAGGAGGACATCGCCGACAAGGTGATCGAGATGATCATCGGCGCCATGCGCGAACTCCGGGTGGGCGACCCCGCCCTGCTGTCCACCGATATCGGGCCGGTGATTGATCAGAAAGCCCTGCGCGGGCTTGAGGACCACGTGCGCTATCTGGACGCGACCGGCCGCCTGCTACACCGCTGCGACATTCCCGAAACCGGCGAGCATACCTTTTTCGCGCCACGCCTCTACGAAATCAGCAACCTGTCACTGCTGGAACGGGAGGTGTTCGGCCCCATCGTGCATGTCGTCCGCTATCGTGCCGAGGCCTTCGACGAGGTACTGGCACAGATCAACCAGACCGGCTTCGGCCTCACCTTCGGCATCCACAGTCGCATTGAGGAGGCCTGCATGCGCGCCGCGGATCGGGTCCAGGCCGGCAATATCTACGTCAACCGGAATATGATTGGGGCGATTGTCGGGGTGCAGCCCTTCGGCGGCCGCGGCCTGTCTGGCACCGGACCCAAGGCAGGTGGCCCCCAGTACCTGTCGCGCCTGGTCACCACCGGCGAGGAGGCAGAAAACGCCGCCGGGCAGCGTGAGCTGCCTGCGGCAGGTAGTCGCCCCGGCGCCAACCAGACCCTGGCAGCAAGCAACACTGCCGCCCGCCTGTGGGCCCGGCGCGGCCTGAACGAGCGTGTATCCACCCTGCGCCAGTTCCTCGCCAGCTATGCCCGGCGGCCGGAAGAGGATCAGCTGGTCCTCGAGCACACCCTCACCGCGGTGCGCGACCAGCTGCGCTACGCGGTCGATCTGCTCACAGCACCGAAGAGCTTGCCGGGCCCGACCGGTGAATCCAACAGCCTGCATCTGGAACCGCGAGGCTGCCTGCTGCTGCTCCTGGATGACGACCGCCACAATGGAGAATATCTGATGGCCGCGGTTTCCGCGCTGGTCGGGGGCAACAGCGTCACCGCTCTGGCGACAGAAGAGCTGCTGCCGGAATGGCGGGCGCTGGTGACCGCGATGGTAAGCGCGGGCTTGCCCGATTCGCTGTTCTGCGTGCACCCGCTCGCCGCCGCCGACGGCCTGCTGCTGGACCCGGCCCTGGGCGGAGTGATGGTCCACGCCCGCAGCCGGCATCTGCACGCGGTGGCCCAGAAGCTGGCGACCCGTGAGGGCCCTATTCTGCCCCTGATCAGCTGCGTGGCACCGACCACCCTGTTGCACCAGACCCTGGTGGAGAAATCCGTGAGCATTGACACCACCGCCGCCGGCGGCAATGCCTCCCTGATGACCATGGCCAACTGAAGGCCGGGGCAAGGGAGAGTCGCCACTCCAACTGTACCCGCCGCAGGTTTTAAGGCATTCTGAGGGCTGCACACCCCCAGCCGCGGCGCGCGCCGCACAGAGAGAGAGTAGAACGCCTTGACTGACGAGCTGACGTCGCGCCCCCTGACTACCACTCTGGCGCTGACGCCCGTTGTCTTTCTCACGCTATTGCTGGCGACATCCGTCTACCTGTTCGGCGCGGATTCCTCCTACGGCGCCAACCAGATTGCGCTGATCCTGGCCACCTGTGTCGCGGCCCTGGTGGGGAAGCAGATCGGCCTGTCCTGGCAGACCGCGCAGGAGGGTATGGTCCAGGGTATCGCCACGGGCCTGGGTCCGACCCTGATACTGCTGGCAGTGGGCATGCTCATCGGCACCTGGATCCTCTCCGGCACAGTGCCCGCCATGATTTTCTACGGCGTGCAGATACTCAATCCGGCAGTATTCTACGCCGCCAGCGCTGCCATTTGCGCCGTGGTTGCGGTGAGTATTGGCAGCTCCTGGACCGTGGCCGGCACGCTTGGCATCGGCCTGATGGGCATTGCCGGCAGTTTCGGCCTGTCCCCTGCAATAACCGCTGGCGCCATCATCTCCGGTGCCTACTTCGGCGACAAACTGTCGCCCCTGTCTGACACCACCAACCTCGCCGCCGCCGCCACCGGCGTCGACCTGTTCGACCACATCCGCCACATGCTCTGGACCACGGTGCCCGGCTTCACCCTGGCACTGGTGATTTTCCTGCTGATTGGTGGCGGTACGGCGGCAACGCCGGAAGAAATAGCGCTGCTGCAGCAAAGCCTGACCGAAGAGTTCAATATTGGCCTGCACCTGCTGCTGCCCCTGCTGCTGATGCTGGCCCTGATCTACCGTCGCTTTCCGGCGTTTCCGTCCATTGTTGTCAGCGCGCTGGTGGGCGCGCTGTTTGCCATCCTGTTCCAGCCCGAGGCGGTGCGTCAGCTGGCCGCGAACGATCCCGGCCTGGCGCAGCCGCTACTTCTGCTAAAAGGCGTGTGGATCAGCCTGTTTGACGGGTATATCTCCGACAGCGGCAACGCCTTCCTCGATGACCTGCTGAGCAAGGGTGGCATGAGCAGCATGCTGAACACGGTCTGGCTGATCATATGTGCGCTGGGGTTCGGCGGCGTACTGGAGCGCACGGGCATTCTCGGCCACCTGTTGCAAATGATCCTGCGCCGGGTGCACAGCGCCGCGGGGCTGGTTGGCGCCACCGTCGGCACCTGCATCACCGCCAATATCCTGGCGGCGGATCAGTTTATCTCTGTCGCGTTGCCCGGGCGCATGTTCAAGGACGAATACCCCCGCCGAGGTCTGTCGCGGCTGAACCTCTCCCGCACGCTGGAGGATTCCGCCACCCTCACATCCGCGCTGATTCCCTGGAACACCTGCGGCGCCTACATGTCCGCGACACTGGGCGTCGCAACCTTTGCCTACGCACCCTACGCTTTCTTCAACCTGATCTGCCCGCTGCTGGCGGTGCTCTACGCTGTGACCCACTTTGCCCAGAAACCCCTGGAAGCAAGCCCCGCAACAGGGCAAACGGCGTGAGCGCGGAGCCCGATGGCTGGGATTATCCGCAGCCCTTTACCTTCGGCACCCGGGTCGGCGCCGAGGACATTGACGGCCTGGAACACACCAACAATACGGTCTACGTGAAGTGGTGCGAGCAGGTGGCCTGGGCGCATTCGGTCGCCCTGGGCCTGGACCTGGAGGCCTATCAGCGCCTGGACCGGGCGATGGCCATTACCCGCAGCGAGTACGACTACCTGCAGGCTTCGCGGGCTGATGATGAGCTGGTTGCGGGCACCTGGATTGTCGGCTGGGACCGCAAGCTCACCATGGAACGCAGGTTTCAGATCATGCGGCCGGTGGACGGCGCCACCCTGCTCCGGGGCATGATGCGCTTCGTTTGTATTGAAATCAGCAGCGGGCGGCCGCGGCGGATGCCACCCGAGTTTATCGCCGGCTACGGCCCCGCGATTCTGGGCTGACGCTCAACTGCGGTCCCAGGAGAAAGCCAGCAGGCGCCTGATATCGGTCTCCCCGGTCGCCAGCATAAGCAGCCTGTCCACCCCCAGCGCGACCCCGCTGCAATCTGGCAGGCCGGCGGCCAGCGCTGCCAGCAGGGCCTCGTCCAGGGGCCGTTGCGGCTGGCCCCGGGCCTGCCGGC
>JBGTGB010000295.1:0-2294 GCA_041746975.1 Haliea sp.
GCCGACCGCGCCGGACACCAGGGTGCCCAGGCCACCCAGCAGGCCGCCGGTGGCGCCGTCAATCATCAGGCCGGTACCTCCGCCCACCACTGCCCCGACCGACCCCGCAACTGTGAGCAGAGAGCGCCGATCCAGGCCCCACAGGTACCAGTCCTCGACATTGAACAACTCCGACTCCTCCAGCGCCAAACCCTCCTCGGTGCGGGTGAGGCTGGTCCAGGAAAACTCCTCCTCCACCCGGCGCCGGCATTGCCGCTCCCGCTCCACCAGGTGCTGCTGGTAGCGCTTGAACAGCAGTGCCTGCACCGGCTCCTGCGGCAGGCCGCGCGGCACCTTCTGGGAAGTTTCCCAGGTGATGGCTTCCACGATCAGGTCCGCAATCAACAGGCTGGCAGCGCGGTGCTGAGCGGCACGCTCGGAGCGCAAAACCTCGACGGCCCGGGTCAACGACTCACTCCAGTCCGGGTCCAGGAGCCCAAACAGCTGCAGCAGCTCCAACTGTTTGGTCAGCTCCGCGCGCTGGGCGTCGAACTGGCGCACGGTGCGGAAGTACTGGCCAAGACCCGCGGTCCACTCGTCGGCAAAATCCTCGCCGTCTATGGGATTGATCAGGGCCAGACTCGGCCGCCCGGTCCAGCGCAGGATTTCCATCTCTGCCTCGTAGTCCGCACTGAAGGGCACGGAGCCGTCGACCACGTAAATGATCCCCGCGCCGTTTACAATCGGCTGCAGCAATTCACACTCGTCGTGGAACCGCGGGTCCTCCCGGTGCGCCTGCACGAACTGGCGAACAGCAGCCGGCCGCGACGAAGCGTCCACGCTGTGCGCCTGCAACCAGTCCAGCACCGCCCGGGCACGCTGGATACCGGGCGTATCCACCAGCACGTACAGGGTTTCCTGGTCCACCCGCATGGGAAACTCGCGGGCGTCGCGGGTAGAGCCGGAGCGGGCATCAATAAACACCGAGTCATCTCTCGCCAGCGTTGCGACGATGCTCGACTTGCCCTTGTTGGGGCGCCCGACCACGGCGAATAGTGGGGCTGTCATTAGCGCTGCACCCGATTCAGCAGCTGCACGTCGACACTGGTAAAGGGCAGCGAGCGCGCGAAACTGCGCCAATCCTCCACCTTGCGGTGGGGTATCGCCCGGCCCGGCAGTGGTGCCAGCAAAACCGTGCAGCGCGGCACACTGGCGAGAGGCTCGAGCAGGTCGCGCAGTTCCGCCAGGGGCGGCTCCCAGGCCTTCACCACCAGCAACAGCCGGTCACTGGCCGCTGAGGGCAGGTCCGCCAGCCGCGCAAGATCCTCCTGTAACGCCGCGGCGCCAACCAGCAGCACCTGCTCCGAAGGCACCGTCATCAGTTCTTCAAAGTCCGCGGGGCCACCCGGACCCAGGGCACCGCCATAGTCCAGCAGCAGCAGGCTGGCATCCGTCGCCGCGATTCCCAACGGTGCCGGTTCCACATCCGGGGCCACTCCCGCCGGGGATTCAGCGGTGGCGCGCGTGCGTACCAGCGGCGCCTGCATTCTCGCCAGCACCTGCTCGGCACCGGGGTAATGGAGAAAGCTGCGCACCAGCAAGCGACGGGAGAAAAAACGTGACAGGCTCCACAACAGCATCCGGGGCAACAGCGCATAGACCAGCAGGCAGGCCCAGAGAAAAGGCCACCAACCGCGCATGCTCTCAATATCACTGCGATCGAGGGCAACCGTGGCGGGATGAAAGCGGCTGTTTGCCACCACATCAGGCGGCACCGTAGCCAGGGGCAACCAGGCCGACCAGGGCAATGCCAGGGTCTCGGTCATGCGCTGCACGAGGCCGGCGCCGGGATTGAAAGTGGAGCCCCAGACAAAGCTGAATTCGCCGAGGGCGGGCACCAGCAGGAAGGCCAGAGCCGCACCCACGGTGAACAGGGCGCCGATTTCCTGGCCGTAGCGCAGGAACAGCATCCGCAGCACCGGCTGCGCCTCTCGCAGGGTGCGCCGATCCGGCAGGCTGCGCTGCACGATCCAGCGTCCCGGATGTAGGGGCAATCCCATCGGCACGTGGCCACGGACGGTGCGCCACATCATCGTCGCGGCCAGTAAACTGAGCAAGAACTGCAGCAGCACGAATATCGCCAGAAACAGGAAAACATTTACCAAAGCGCGCTCACTTCCCAGCAGGAAACCGGCCATGGCGGCGAAGCCCGACAACAGCGCGAGCAGGCGCGCCAGCATTGCCGCGGAGGCTTCCGACACATATGCCTCCTCGGCGGCCGGGGCAACGGTATCCAGCCAGTGCAGCAGGCGTGG
>JBGTGB010000296.1:0-28471 GCA_041746975.1 Haliea sp.
CGGCCGGGGTGCCGATGGGCGCCATGTTGCCGGCAGCGGGGCAGGTGGGCCTGGCGCCGCAGATTCTGGTGCAGGCCAGCCGTGACCCGCTGGGTGCGAACCTGGATCGAATCCAGGTGATAAAGGGTTGGATCGACGGCGCTGGCGCCACCCATGAACGCATCTACGATGTGGTCTGGGCGGGTGAGCGCATTGTAGAAAACGGACAGTTGCCCGCGGTGGGTAACACTGTCGACGTGGCAAGCGGGAACTGGGACAACAGCATTGGTGAGCCGCGTCTCGCTACGCTGTGGCAGGATCCGGACTTCGACCCCACGCAGACGGCGTTCTACTATGTGCGGGTACTGGAAATCCCGACTCCGCGCCATTCACTGCTGGACACGATTGCCCTGGGGGAGAAGGAAGCTGCGGGCCAGCCAGCCACTTTGCAGGAGCGGGCTTATACCTCACCGGTGTGGTATTCGCCCTGATTACTAGAGTTCGTTGGCTTCCGCCTCCAGGGTGGCAATCAGCTCACTGATGTCTTCCAGGTGCGGGCCCTCCGCTTTCAGGATCGACAGGAATAGCGCTTTCTTGATCGCCGGAAGGTCCACCCCCGCCGCTACCGCTTCAGGCACGGCGCTGCCGACAATGTCTACCAGCCGCTCGGCGGCGGTGAGTCGCCCCCAGAGGTAGTCGTTTTCGCGAAAGCGGCGCGAGAAGAATGCGCCGAAATTGCCAAACTGCACACCTTTCAGCAGCTCCCTCGCCCCGCCCTGACGCAGGGTGTTGGCATCGTCCACGGCAATGCGATCGACCTTGATCTTCTCCAGGGCATCCAGGTTGTGGCTCTGGGTCATCGGAAACGTCAGTACATCGTACTGGGCAAAGCCGAAATATGCGGTCAGCACTTCCCGGGTCAGGGCCATGTCCTGCACATCGCTGCACCACGCCGCCAGTTCCTCGTCCAGCGCGCTATCGAACTCCACCAGATCCAGATTTTCCTGCAGCTGGACCAGGAAGGCGTTGAGATGTTCTCCCTGCAGTTCCGCACCGGAGCGCTGCAGCTTCTGGCTACGCCAGTTCAGGTGTTCGCGCAGGCGCTCGGCGTGGCGATACAGGCACAGCTTGAGCCGGTCCAGATGGTTCTGCAGCGCTGCCACCCCAGCGAGACTCGGGTCGGTATACAGTTCGTTAGTGCGCCGGATCAGCAGCAGTACCCGCCGCAGCCGGTGGCGGATATCGTAATTGCGCAGAAAGCGGACCCAGGGAACGGCCTCACGCTGGTGGGCGCTGCTCGCTGTGTCGCCCATGGGGCGGATCCCTTCCGAGCGTGCCCAGGCCTGCACCCGCGCCGTGGCTTCGACCCGGGTCAGGCTGCGGCAACTTTGCTGGAACAGTGCTGCCAGCTCATCCAGAAGGCCCAGCACCTTAAGCCTGGTATACCCCTCGTAGGCATAGCCGGCATCTACCGCGGCGTTGGTGTTGGCGTCGCTGCGCCAGCGGCCGATGGCGCGCGCATCCGGTGCCGAGCTTAGCTCTGCGTCGAGGGTGGCACCCATGGTCGCCAGCACCTGGGCGCGGACGCCGTCCGCAACCTCGCGATGCAGGTGCACCTGCTCGTTAAAGCGGGCAATCCACTCGAGATCATCGCGAATCGGCTGGTGTCGGGGGATGTTGGACAGCGCGCCGAGGATGGTCTTGAAGAAGCCGGGAATCTCGTGGTCAATCTCTCGCTCGACCTCGGGGTTGGGTTCCAGGTAGACCAGGCGGCGATCGGTCTGGCGATGGGCGGGGTGGCGCTGTACGGCGTCGAGCGCCACCGAGACTGGCTTGTTCATCAACACGCTGCCGTCGATAAATGCGGCATCTTCGGCGGTTTCGCCATCGCGGTGAGAGGTCTTGAACTGGTCCCTGATGAATTCGTCCCGGCCCGCCCAATCTATTCCGCGCCTTGCCACCAGGGCGTCCATCTCAGGCAGTCTGGCAGGTGGGAACGCTCCTGGAAAGCTGCTGGTGGCGCGGGCAGCGAAGGCCAGCGATGGTAACTGTCCGCGACCGATGTTCGAAACGCTGGCGCCGCCCTGGTGAACGCTGTGGTGGAACTGGAACAGGTGACGATGCTCCCGCTCCTGGATTTCGGGAGGGTCGTGCAAAGGTATGGTCTGCGGCTGGCCCCAGAAATCGGTGGTGGTGACAAACAGCTCCAGGGGCAGTCCCGGGGGTAGCAGGGATTCCTTGCTGCCGGCTTGCTCTTCGCCCATGGCTTGCAGCGCATCAAGCATCATTGCGCTCATCCGGGGGCCGGAAAAGGGTGGTTCGAACCAGCGCGAGCGCATGAACAGGGACAGATTGTGCAGGACCTCCGGGTCTTCGCTGGCATTGCCCAGGCGGCGTTGCCGTCTGCGCTGGTGCAGGCCGGCGAGCCAGAACAGCGGCCGCATGAAGGCCTTGGACAAGCGACTGGCCCGTGCCTCGGGGTCCAGCAGTTCATCGACGTCCGCCAGTTCCAGCCACAGCCTGCGGTGGTCATCCAGGGACAGGTCGAAGGCCAGGGCTCGCGCCAGCATAATGCCGTTGATGCCCCCCGCGGAGGCCCCGGCGATGACATCCACCAGCACCCGCAACCTTACCGTGCCCCCAATTTGCTGCAGCAGTTCGAAATACACCGCTTCGGTATCCAGTTCGCCGCGGTGCCGGGGCTCGTCTGCGTAGCGCGCGCTGGCCGCGGTATCTTCGGGCAGGGCATGGTAGGCTCGTGAAGCGCGCACCAGCTTGAGGATTTCGCGGGTAATGCCGTGCATGTAGACAGCCAGGGAGACGCCGCCGTAGCACACCAGGGCCAGGCGCAGCTCCCGTTCGGGGATCGCGCCGGGTGTGGCTTTGGTAGTAGTCATTGAACCCTCTCCTTGTGCCGATAGCGTAGCGAAAGACGCACAGATGATTGCTTGGGGGAGTGCCCTCTGCTGGTGGGCAGGATGTCAGTGCTGTAAAGTGCACCAATATTGTCCACTAGCAGAATAATGGCCACAGACGAGACAACCTATACTGTCGATCAGGCGCAGGCGCTGCGCTTGAAGCGCATGGCCTGGGGCTTTGGCGTTCAAGCCTGCACCGTGTTGATTGTTGCTGCATTGTACGGCATGGGTATGGTACCCGGCCTGCAGGCGGTGATTTACCTGGGCATGATCATAGCCTTGGATATCGGCTTCACCACAACCCTGAAAACCGGCTTCAACCTGCGCTTCAAAGACCCCAGCTTGACGGCCCTGCAGATCACGCTATCCGTGTTCCCCGTCATTTATATCATGTTTTTTGTCATGGATCCGCAGGCCCGTATGGCCCTCCTGCTGATGGGCACCAGCAGTCTGTTGTTCGGCATGTTTGGCCTGGGCAGACGCGGGATGTTGCAGGTGGTCGGCTTCATTCTGGCTGGCTATCTGGTATTGCTGCTGGCGCTTTACCTATGGGCGCCTGCGCGCATCAACCTTTTCGTGGAAGCTGTTATTGTGTTTGCGTATGCCTGCGTACTGGCGATAAATGCCTACCTCGGCAGTTTCATTGCCAGTATGCGTCACAAGCTGAAAATCCAGAACCGTGAACTTGCCGAATTAGCCACCCTGGATCCGCTGACCCGCCTCCCCAACCGTCGCTCCCTGATGGCTCAACTGATGAAGGAATCAGCGCGCTCCGAGCGGCGCTGTCCTGGGCAGGACGCATTGTGCGTGAGTATGCTGGACGTCGATAATTTCAAGCAGGTCAACGATACCTGGGGGCACGAGGCGGGCGACAGGATTTTGTGCCAGATTGGCGACGCCATGCGGGGCATGATGCGCGAAGGTGATTTTGTGGGCCGTTTTGGTGGCGAAGAATTTGTGATTATTCTGCCTGAGACATCGCTGGAAGCCGCACGCGCACTGGCAACACGTATTCGTGACACAATCGCAGGCATGCACCTTCCTGAATTGCCCGCAGGAGAGCAGGTGACCGTTTCCCAGGGCATCGCGGCTCATCGAAGCGGCGAGCGAATAGAAGATACCCTGAAGCGTGCGGACGATGCGCTTTACAGGGCCAAGGATGGCGGCCGGAATCTGGTCGCCTGCTGACTCACGACCTATTCCGGTCACAGTTGCCCACGATGACGCCACCGGAGCAGAGGGGCCGCCACCCGATGCAGTGCCTTGGCGGCTCGCTCAAGCAGCCCGCCGGCATCGGGCAGCGCACCGATCTGGCGAGCGATGCCCAGATCGTCCGAGTGGACCCACTCTTCGATACAGCGCCCATCGCCGTCGTAGCGTTCAATAGCGAGGAAGCTGCTGCTCACCCGGGCACCGCTGGGGCCATAGCCCTCCAGCGGACCCCGGTGGGTACCTTGGATTCGAATCCGCGAGGCCACCCGATCGCCACTGGCGATAACGTCCTCCAGACTCACCTGCAGGTCCGGAAAGGCGAGGAACAACTCATCGACCATTTTCGTAAAGCCTGGGATTCCGCGAATCGGATCCGTTTGACGCGTGTAGTAGCCAACATAGTCTGGAGCAATCCAGCGCTCAATCACCGAGCGATCGCGCTGGTTCCACAGCGCCTCGTAGCATTGCCGTGTCATTTCCGCGTTGTCCGCTGCAGAGTGCATCAGGTACCCCTCTAGTCAGTCGTTCTTGCTGCCGGGCATCCTGCTCGAGTGCCCGCTCGTGGTCTCGGGGATAAAGCGTTACGCCGGTAAGAGTGACAAATTGACTCGCCGCCGGACGCGGATGCAGGTAACTTTATAACCATACGCCCAATGGCGGTCGGAGCACTCATCAATACCGTCGCCGTGCTCTCATAGCGAGTCGGTTGCAGCAGTGTAAACAGGAGTCCTGCGACCAGCACGGCCAGCGCGGTTCGAACGAAGACCCGCCGGCGGACCCTGCCGTACCACACATTCTCCGTGTCGGCACTCAGGGCGTCGCTGTGAGCGGTATCTTTCATGAAAACCATGCGGGGCACCTGGTGTGAGTAAGATACTGAGTCTAGTTCATCGGCTTCCTGGTCGCACGGTATCTGAGAATCGCAAGTGGGCAAGCGAACAGACGCTCCAGAGCTCCGACGCAATACTTGTCACTCAGTTATCGAGAGACAGAGTGCGCTGATCGCGCAAGCCGTTCATTTGATCCAGCGCCAGCAACGGCTTCTTCAAGGAATCACCATGAGCAAACCGAATACACTGACGATTCAGCGACCCTCGCTTGTGCTGCTGTTATCCGAGCCCTTTCGCGCCGCGACAGAATTCGCCTGGCATACGCTGAGAAAGTCACGCGACGCTCAGGCTGGTGACGGCCACCCGGTCGTGATCTTTCCCGGGCTGGGCGCAGACGGAAAGGCCGTCTCCACTTTGCGCGAGTACTGCCTCGCGCTGGGCTACGACGCCTTCGACTGGGGCCAGGGTCTCAATACCGGTCCACAAGGAGATCTCGACGCCTGGCTGCACTCCTTGAAAGGTCAAATCGATGATCTATTGTCCGCTCACACTCAACCGGCCACTTTCATTGGCTGGAGCCTGGGCGGGCTTTACGCGCGCGAGCTGGGCAAACTGATGGCACCGCGCGTTCGCCAGGTGATTACAATGGGGACACCGTTCAACGCAGAAGCCGACTATACCAATGTGGCCTGGCTCTTCCGTCTGCTGAAGGGCAGTTCCTCGGTAATCGATCCGGCGTTGAGCCTGCGGCTGCGCACCCCACCACCCATTCGCACGACCTCAATCTACAGCCGCTCGGATGGTGTGGTTGCGTGGGAGAGCTGTTGCCATCCCAAACGGTCCAGTCTCGTCCATGATATCGAAGTCAGCGGCAGCCACCTCGGTATGACCTGGAACCGGGATGTGCTGGCGGTGGTAGCTGATCGCCTCGGTCAGCAGCCTGGGCCTTGCCGGCGGTACGTGCCCGGGCACTGATTGGTGGCGACGAAGACAGCGTAGTCGGTCAGAGAGCGGTCACTCGGGTTGCCTCACCCTGGAGGCTTTTGGCCTCTTGCAGGTGTTTGGTGATCGTCTCGCGGGTTTCCGTCAGGTGCTTTTTGATCTCCTCGTTCTTGGTCATGGCTAGACGCTTGTCGATCATGTTCTGCGCGTCGGAGTGTGCCTTGACCATGAATTCCAGGTACGCGGGACCGAACGCATCGTTATCGAGAGGCACTATTTTGGCGAGTGCATCAGCATGCTTGTCTTGCAGCGCGCTGACTTTCTTGGTCACGATTGGCGTTATGTTGTTGCTCATTCCGACCTCCGCTGTTGCTTTGAGGTGTTTGCCGTGCGCCTCGTGCAGCATGCGGGCGAAGGCGAGGATAGGCTCATCGATTTTTTTGTCGCTGGCGATCATGGCGGCGTGGACTTCGTCCATGTCGGCGGCGATCAGCAGCGCCAGCGTCTCGGCGTCGGGATCCGTAGCCTTGCCTTTGGCGTCCGCCGGCTGGGGTGCGCCGGGAATGGTAACACTGTCAGTGTCTGCTGCGATCTCGGGGGCCTGCCGCTTGAACTGAAGCGCTGCGGTGAGCTCCGGATTCTCAGCTGCGGTGCGCGCCATCACTGCTTCGCCAAACTCCTTGCGGGCTTGCTCGACGTTTTTCTTGCCCTCGATGATGTCGTGCGCGAGGTTGAGCGTCAGGACATTGTTGCTCTCGAGATCGCACCGTGCCGAGAGCTCTCCGCCGACGCGATAGATCGAAATGGCACCGTCGAAGGCAAGCAGTTCGTCGGCCTTGTCATGCGGCACATTGTAGCTGATGGTGTGCTCAAGATAGTCCATGTGGACAATCGGGAAGTGGTGTGGCAGCTCCTCGCGCGTCAGCAGGATGCGCTTGAAGGAACCGGCGTCGTGCCAGATCATGCGATGGTCGGTGACTTCCTGGGGCTGGCCGTATTTCGCGATCATCTCGTGCCCAGCGAGTCTGGGACCTGCGGGCCAGGAGCTGAGTTGTTTCGCCGCATTGCTGTTGGATGCCGATTGCTTCTTGGACACAAGGTTTTCAGACGACGGGTCTGCGAGCGCGGTCGCGCTGATCAGCGCCGCTGTGGCGAATGTGAGCAGAGTCGCGCCCATTCCTCTTTGTAGCCTGTTCATAAGTCTTCTCCTCGCAGAAGTTAACGGATCAGCTTTGGGCTCCCAGACGTAGGCAGCCGGGGGAATATTCTCATTACGCTCGAAGAGCGGGTCTGTGCGGAAGGGAACAGACGGTCGGAGGTGCAGGAAAGCCGCCTCGGAGCGCTGGCAGTTGCTTTTGGAGCAAAAGTCGGTGGCCGCACAGAACGGCAGTTACAGCATCGATACACTGAGCCTGACGGCGAAAACTTTCATCAAGGAAAAACGATTATGCACATCAGGACATTTTCCCAACTGACCGAGTGGGCCCGAACGATACATGCGAATTTGGCGCTGTGCCTGGCACATTGCGCTTTGCGTCACCACGATGAGACCGCCTCATCGCTGCTTGACTATCTTTCTTCCCACCAGGCCGAAGTGGAGAAGATGCTCATGGCGCTTGCTCAGCGAGCGGAACCCAAGGCCGCTCACACCTACCTTTATGATTGCATACCACATACTCTGATTACGACGCATATGGTTTGTGATGGTTACTACAGCAGACTAAATGCCGAGGCGATTAAAGCCGAAGTATTCGACTTTCATCTCCAGATCATTAGTCTATATCGAGCGCTCATCGGTAGGGAAAAAATCCAGGAAGCGGTAGGGTTTATGCAAGCTCTGATTGATATTGAGGAACATGAAACGCAGCGACTGGCCAGACAGTTCGGACACGTGTCATGGCTGCACGGAAAAAGACTCCTTGACCCAATTGGCGGGTACCGCGGAAACTATCGGTTGACCTCTTCTGGTGCACTCCAGCTCGGTCCATATTGATGAAGGAAAATGGAAATAATGATAGGGACTCGCAATTACTTGGATAGCAGCAGTGTCGGCGTACGGTGCGCCAAGGACAGCAGATCAGGATCTGCGCTTATCGGACTGCTTTGGCTGGTCATAATGGTGGGCTGCAGCGAGAACGCGGCTTCCAATGACTCGGAGCCATTCACCGCCAACCCGAAGGTTGACCATCACCTGCACCTGGTGAGTCCGCGTATAGTAGAGGTTAGCCGGGGGCCAGCGCTTTCGCCAATCGAGGTTCCGCCGCACATCACCCGTGTGTTGCAGGAGCGGGCAAACGCATGGAATGATGCGGGGACGCTAGCCCAGCTTTATACCCCTGACGCGAAGATCATTGTTGATCAATGGTACAGGATCTCAGGCATCTTTCAGGGTGCTGAAGCAGTTGCCGATCACCTGAGCAAACGGTTCGGACGACCCTACGAGTTGACGCCGGTGGCGTTCCACACCGCAGAAAACCTGGGATATCTGGTCGGGTACTACTCACGCGGCAATCCACCTTCGCAGTCGCGTTTTGGCTACTTTACGATGTCGCTAGTCAAGGACGGCAATGCACAGTGGCGTATCGCTGCCGAGTCTCCGTCGTTCGCCCGCGAACAACCGCTATCGCCGGTCGATGCAGAACAGCTAGTCGCTATGCTCGACGCAGCTGGCATCGAGCGCGGAGTCATACATTCCGCAGCAGTGGTGTTCGGCGGACAATGGGTCGACATTTACCGCGCCCAACAGACTGTCCAGGAACGTCAAGCGCTCGTTCAAGCCGAGAACGACTGGAATGCCGCACAGGCAGCTCTTTACCCCGAACGCCTGCTTTCATTCTGCAGCTTCCACCTTCTTGATCCCTTTGCTCTCGATGAGATTCGCCGCTGTAAAGCTACTGGTCACGCCGGCCTGAAGTTGCATTTCGATGTGGATGGAACTGATTTTCTCAACCCCATTCATCGTGCGCAGGCACGGAGCGTCTTCTCCGCCGCGAACCAGCTTGACATGCCGGTCATGGCGCACGTGCAGAACAATGAAGGGTCCGCTGAAGACACGCTTACACGCTATCGATTCTTCCTCGATGAAGTGCTATCGGCTGCACCGGACATACCTGTGCAGATCGCTCACCTCTGGGGTGGCGGAGACTTTTCCGAAGGTGGCTTGGAAGCATTCGCGGACCTGGTTGAATCCGGCCATCCGTCTACGCGAAATCTGTATTTCGATCTTGGCGATGTCCCAAGAGTCATACTTCAGTATGAGCCTGACAAAGCGCAAGCAATAGCGCTCATGGTCGTTGAGCAGATCCGGCGCATTGGAGTGGAACGGATAGTTTTCGGCTCCGACGGCGGTATGGAAGGATTTCAGTCTCCCGGAGAGGCTTGGCAGGCCTTGGTCGAGCACTTTCCTTTCACACCCGCGGAATTGGCCAAAATTGCCAATAATGTGGCACCCTACATCTGAATGTGGTTTGGTGAAAACCGGTCTAGCCCCCGTTAAGTGGGTAGAGCCGTAGAGTCTAAACTGTCACCTCTGTGACAGGAAAGGACCCTGGGAAGTGTGGTAGCTACGGGTGGACTCGACGGTCCGGCGCTCCGGCCACCGAACCCAGCATTATGAATTTGGCTGGAGATTTTTAACTGACTGATTTTTTTAATTTAAATTAGAACACCCACAGCGTAATTTGCATCATAGAGCACAACAGATCATAGCAAGTCCCGCAATTGTCCCACGTACTTGGCCGGGGAAGGTACGGCTATCAGCAATGATGCGGAGATTAGCGAGACTATACTCCGCAATTCAGGCGGATATTAGTCTTGACTCTGCGGGAAATAGCGGCGATATTAACCGCATATTGTGCGGAGATAAAATGTATATCTGGAGCAGAAAACGCTGGCCCACGTTCACCTGGGATAACGATGCCCTGGCCGGTCTTCTGGCCCAGGTTTCGCGCGAGCAGGGCCGTCTGCTGGGAAGAATGGAGGGGCTGGGGTTCGATTTGCGCGATGAAGCCCATCTGCAAACCCTGACGGAAGAGGTCGTCAAGTCCAGCGAGATCGAAGGCGAGACACTGGCAAGAGAACAGGTCCGCTCTTCCATTGCCAGGCAACTCGGCATGGATGTTGCCGGCCTTGTTCCATCAGATCGAAACATCGATGGTATTGTCGAAATGATGCTGGACGCGACCGGCAACTACACGTCAGCCCTCACCGAAGACCGGCTTTTTGGCTGGCATGCTGCCCTTTTCCCGACAGGGCGCAGCGGCATGCACAAAATTCTGGTCGGCCAATGGCGCACTGACAGCGGTGGTCCCATGCAAGTCGTCTCGGGCGCGATAGGGCGACAAAAGGTCCATTATGAAGCCCCTCCAGCGGATCGTCTGCCGCAGGAAATGGCGGCTTTCCTGGCGTGGTTCGAGGCCCCCGGCGACCTCGATCCGCTGGTGGTCGCCTGCCTGGCACATCTGCATTTTGTGACGGTCCACCCCCTTGACGATGGCAATGGCCGTATTGCGCGCGCCATTGCAGATATGGCTCTGGCCCGTGCGGACGGATCGGCGCAGCGTTTTTACAGCATGTCGGCGCAAATCCGTATCGAACGCAACGATTACTACACGCTGCTGGAGCGCACCCAAAAAGGTGGACTCGACGTAACGCCCTGGCTCACCTGGTTTCTGCAGTGCCTCTACCGGGCAATTGATGGCGCACAGGAAAAACTTGCCGCTGTTATGAACAAGGCGCGGTTCTGGGAACAGTTTGCCAAGGAGCCCCTGAATGAGCGCCAGATTAAAGTGCTGAACCGGGTCCTGGACGGCTTAGAAGGAAAACTGACAACGTCCAAGTGGGCGAAGCTCGCGAAATGCTCCCAGGATACTGCCTACCGGGATATTCTCGCTCTCATGGACCGCGGCGCACTCAGGAAGGACCCCGGCGGTGGGCGAAGTACCAGCTACTCCTTGGAGTACACAAGGGTATTACCAACTTGATTTACGGCGGCCTTGAGCGGGCTGAGAGGTACAAGAATCAACTGATCAATCGCCTGTCCGCACTTGCGGCTAACGAACTGCGCCATGGTTCTCGTGATCTGCAGGCGATTCTGTATGACTTGGGCTGAACACTCCCGCTGATCTCAATATTCTTGTTGCTTTTGCGCGCTGCAGCAATTGGCGTGGACGCAGTCGGGAGACTGTTCACGCCTCTCTGGGTGTAGCGTTGGCTCCCCTCAATAAAGAGGCCCACTACGAGCTTTACGAGCGGGGTTTCCACTGATTCCGGCCGTACCAAACAAGCGCTCTCCCAGGTGAGTCGACTCTGAGTCTTGACCTCACGCAATGTTCCACTCGCCAACTCTTCGCGGAACACGTAGAGGGGCGCGCGGCAGAGACAGTCACTGTTCAGGGTCAGGTGCTTTAGCAGGGAGTAATTATCGCAGACGATCTGCTTGGGTGACTCTGGATATGCAACCGCTCCACCAGTCACGGCCCCTTGGGGCACAGGTGAAGCAGTGGCAAAGGACCTTATATCTTCTTGATGCGTATCCGAGTAGACAGGGTGGCCGGCGTGCGCCACTGTCGTAAAGCTGTCCTTGATCAATGGGAATCCCGCCAGGTCAGGATGCTCAGTTGCCCGGAAGGGGCCGGCGACAACATCAAGATCGGCACTGTGCAAGCGCGCGAGTGACTTCTCCGCGTGATCCGTGAAAATCGAAAGGCGAACGTTTCCGGTTACCTCGACAAATCGTAATTCAAGCTCAGGCAATAATACCTGCTCAATAATAGGCCCTACACCCAGCCGTATCTCCCCCGTCGCCAGCTCGCTCAATTGCTCAACATGGCGCTCGATTCGCATGATTTGCGCCTGTATCGAATGAGAGCTTGCAATGATGTAGCGTGCGATTTCTGTGGGGACAACGCCGGTGGGTGATCGATAGAATAGCCGGGTTTTAAGTTGTGACTCCAGGCGCGCGAGTTTTTTACTCAAGGTAGGTTGCGATACATGGAGTGATTCAGCCGCCCGAGTCAGGCTGCCTTGTTCAGCAATGGTGCGGATCAGTTTTATGTCAGCGGTTTCCATAATGCTCGGCCTGCTAGTATTCGATTATTTTACTACTGAGTGCCTATTTATTCATTTCCTGTTACACCTGAGCAACGCTATTTTGAATGGGTCGTATCTATGGGGAGAAAGAGCACGTGAACACAGTGGTTATCCTGGGGGCAGGGGGGGCCAATGGAGTAGGCGGCGCCCTGGCGAGACGCTTCGGTCGTGAAGGCCTGCATATCGTGGTGTCCGGCCGCACACAGGCAAAAGTGGATGAAACAGTGCAGTCAGTCATTTGTGCGGGCGGCAGTGCTGAAGGCTTTCAAGCGGATGTAAGCTCTGAACACGATCAGGATGCGGTGTTTGAACATGTTGCCGCTTCAGGTATGCCTCTTGCCGCGGTTATCTTCAATGCGGGAAGCAACATGCCTATTTCCTTCGACGCGATAAAGCCAGAAGAATTTGAAATGTACTGGCGGGTCGGTTGTTTTGGCGCGTTTCTGGCTGCTAAGCGAGCAATACCCATATTGGTCGAACAGGCTTCGGGCTCGCTGCTGTTTACCGGGGCGTCGGCTTCTATGCGCGGTCGGCCAAATTTCAGTCACTTCGCATCTTCCAAAGCAGGCCTGCGCAACCTGGCGCAAGCTCTGGCACGTGAGTACGGTCCACAAGGGGTGCACGTGGCCCACATCGTCATTGATGGCGTGGTTAATGGCGATGTCGCCAAAGGCCGGTTTAATGACTATCTTGCAGCGCTGGGTGAAGATGGATCGCTGGATCCCGATGCCATCGCAGAAGCGTTCTGGTCGGTTCATGCCCAGTCGCGATCCGCGTGGACCCATGAGATGGATCTAAGACCATTCAAGGAAACCTGGTAGAGGCTGCCAAAAATGTCGAATGCGATCGTGGACTGGACCTTCGGGGGCAACTGGCCCTATGAACCCAGGTGGTTTGAAACAGCTGATGGCAAATTACATTACATCGACGAGGGTCCGAGAGACGGTGACCCTGTGGTCATGGTTCACGGCAATCCGACCTGGAGCTATCTCTACAGGCGTTTTATAGCAGCGGTTACAAAAGCAGGGTACCGGGCAATCGTCATGGACCACTTGGGCTTTGGCCGCTCCGATAAACCTTCACTGGCATCTTTATATCAAGTGCCCCGTCATGCTGAGCGCTGCAGCGAACTGCTGGAGTCACTGGATCTATACAATGTGACGCTGGTCGTTCAGGACTGGGGAGGGCCGATTGGACTTGCATGGGCTGCACAGAATCCCGCTCGCGTGGCGAAGCTTTTTATCCTCAACACGTTTTTCCAGCGGCCAAAAAGCAAGGTGCCGCTGCCCTTGCCGCTCAAGCTGTTTCGCACTCCGGGTGTGGGTGAACTGCTGGTAAAGGGCATGAACGCATTCGTGACCCAGTTCCTGTTCAAAGTCGGCCTTGTCAACACCGATTGCCTCTCCAGATTCCGGCAGATTCAGCGGGCCCTGTGAGCGACTTTGTGGCGCAACTGAATTCAAAACTTGTACCTGCGTTTCGCCACAAGCCGGTCACCATTGTCTGGCCAATGAAGGATGTCGCATTTCAACCCGGCGTACTCGAGGGGTTGTGGTTGCCCGACTTTCCCCAACGCACGCGTCATTCGAGTTGAAGATGCCGGGCACTTCATCCAGGAGGATGCACATGCCATCGTTATTCCCGCGCTCTTGGAATTTCTCGCTGACTCAGGGGAGTAACACATTGGGGAGATACAAGTTGATGTACTGGCTTGCAGCGGCACTTTTGTTGGCAGGGCTCGTGGCGCACGAGGCAATCGGCGCACCGATGGTGCTGCCGCCGTTACTCACGACAGATTTACCAGAGAATGTAATCTGGTTACACCACTTCTCATGGCACGTGGGGTCAATAGCTGTCGTTGGAATGATTGTCATGTTCGTTCATGCGGCATTGACGCCTTCCAGCTTGCGGGCACCCGCAGTTGCGGCAGGTACCGGTATTTCGCTGGTGCTGAGAGTGCCTGCGCCAGGTCAGGCCAGCGGGTGGTCTTCGCGCAGCATTTTCAGTAGCGATGTCGCCATGAGATACCCGACGGCCAGGAGCGGCAGGGAAACGATGATGGTGGTTGACAATATGACCTTGATTCCGCCATCGATAAACATGAGCACCAGAGGCAGAACGCCCAGCGCACAGGCCCAGAAAACACGCAGCCAGCGGGCCGGATTCTCGCCTGCACGCATGGCGTAGGTCGACACCGATGCGAGAGTAAAGGATGCGGAGTCGTAAGTGGTGGCGAGAAACACCACGGCGACCACCAGGAAAGCCGCCAAAGCAACCTGCCCAAACGGCAAGGACTGGAAAATCTGGGCTATGGCCGCGGACTCGCTTTGTTCCGCCATGATCCGCGTGACCTGCAGCAGGTCATTGAGTTCAAGGTGTAGCGCATAGTTGCCGAACACAATGAAAAACACCGCTGCGCCAAGGCTGCCGTAAACCAGCATCCCGAAGATGACCTCCCGGATAGTCCGGCCATAGGAAATCCGGGTCACGAAAATACCGACAAAAGGCCCGTAGGCAGTCCACCAGGCCCAGTAGAAGATGGTCCAGTCCTCGACAAACCGTGAATTGGTGATCGGGTCGGTCCAGGTATTGATACGGATAAAATTCTGCAACACCAGCCCTATGCTGTTGGTGCCTGTCTTCAAAATAAACAGGGTAGGGCCGACTGCGAGAACGAAAAACAGCAGGGTCAATGCCAGCCACATATTGAAATCGGCCAGCTTGCGGAAACCCTTCTCCAGACCCAGCCAGGCGCTGGTGCCGAAAATCCCGACACAGAACACCACCACCACTACCTCCAGCAGGAAATCGTGAGGTATGCCGGAGAGCCCGGAAAAACTTGCCGCGATCATCGGTGTTGACAGGCCCAGCGAAGTGCCAGTACCGCCAATCAGATTAATCATGTAAAGGAAATCAATCAAACGGCCCCGGGCGGAGTTGCAGCCGCCGGGAAGGTAAGCCAGGCATCCGGTGCTGAGCCGCAGGTGTGGCTCCTTGCGCACGTAAAATGGGTAGGCAATTGCGAGGGTCGGCAGGCAGTAGAACGCCCAGGCGGTGATACCCCAGTGGAACAGACCGTAACTGGCAGCCCACTCGGTGGCAGCCGCGGAGCGCGGCTCCAGCCCAAAGGGCGGTGCCTCAATGTAATAGGCCCACTCAATCACAGCCCAGTAGAGCAATCCCGCGCCAATTCCCGCGCAGAACAGCATGGCCACCCAGCTCGATGTACTGAATTCGGGCCTGCTTTCAGCAGGGCCAAGACGCACATTCCTGAACCGGCCAAACGCCAGGTAGAGAAGAAACACAAGGGCGGCAATACCGTACCAAAGGTAAAGGATGCCGAAGTTGCTCGTCATAGAATCGTAGATGGCCTGCACCAGGGCGCCAGCCCGATCGTGGGCGAGCACCAGCGGTATCGAAATCCCGAGAATGGCGAATACCGCCGCAGAGAATGTCCACCAATCTACAGAACCTTTGCCTTGCGGGTAATCAATCAGTGGCATGAGCCGCTCCGGAGGTATCTTGCAGCAAGTCGCAGAGCTCGCGACCGGGGTGTTGGATACCGGTGATCTCACTGTCCAGGCGGATTGCCCGCGAGTTCAGCGTCGTAAACGATGGCCACGAAGGCAGGCCTGTGCCGTTGGGGTCGCCGTTGCGGGCAAAATTGACCCAGTACGCCATCATGGAGCGGGTCAAAGCCTCATCCTCTGCAGTGGTCGGCAGCCAGTCATCGTGGGTAGCGAAGACATAGGGCAGCTCCGCACCGTGGTAAGCCCCGATGGATGCCGCCTTGTCACCTTCACGCTGGCGAGAAAAATAGTAGGCCCAGCTCCTGCCGCCGGCGGCCGCCACCTCACCGGCAAGATACAGCGACGGGCAAATGAACTGATTTGCCGTGATGAGCCTGTCGAGAGCGCGCCGTGAATCCGAATCCCGCCCAAAATGGGCGAGAACTGGTTCAACGAGCTGCGCCGGCAGGTTCTCTCTACTCCACAACTCCAGGCTGGCATCCTCCTCCAGATACATAAGCCACTCATCGGCATTGGTACCAATAAGCAAATCCAGCGGTGGAAAATTGCCCTGGGCCAGACTCGCAGCCAGAGGTTCAGTCAGGGTAACGCCATCAACCACAGGGTCAAAAAAACTGTCCTCGAATACCCGGTCTGCCGCCGCCAACAGTTGGTCCGCTGGCACGTTACGCAGGCCGTCCAACGTACCCGCCGTGCTGCCAGCCAGTTCACGCTGCAACTCCAGCGCTTTCGCGAGTTGCTGTTCCCGCGACACTCGACCAGAGATCGCCCAGCCCGCACTCTGGTGAATAACGCGCTGGAACAGGCCTTTTGCTTTCGGCGCCACCATCAGGTGCGCGATATTGCTGGCACCCGCGGATTCGCCAACCAGAGTAACATTCCCGGGGTCGCCGCCTGCTGCACCAACGTGCCGCTGCACCCATTCGAGTGCGGCGATCAGGTCCAGCAAGGCGAAGTTGGACTCGGCCAGGTCCGGATGTGAAAAAAAGCCAAATACCCCAAGTCTGTAGGCAATGCTGACCACTACTACATTCTGCCGCGCAAGGTTTTCGCCAATGTAGTTCGGCTCGTAGGCCCAGCCACCGCGATTACTGCCGCCGTGAACATACACGATGACTGGAAGTGGCGATGCACCCCGCACTTGCGGGCGCCAGAGATTCAGGTAGAGGCAATCCTCGCTCACCGGCGGCGGACCGATGCTGGCGGGATCACCCCCAAAGGAGGCTATCAGGTCCCTATACCAGCGGGTGATATGGTCCCCCTGGTAGCAGGCGGGGCCGAACTCCCGGGCTTCGGTGACTGGGGCGCTGTAGTGTACGGCTTGTGGGGGGCGCCAGCGTAATTCACCGACGGGCGCGGCCGCGAACTTTACCCCGAGAAAGGCCTCTACAGCACCATCTGCGCTATACAACCCTTCCAGTCGGGTGCCCTGCAGCTGGATAACTGGACCCGCAGCGCTAACCGGGGAACAGGCCGCGAGCAGCAGCACCAGACATAGCGACGCCCGCAACGCCGTCCTAGGCATTGACGTTGACCACAACGCAGCCGCCGAAGCCACCCTGCTCAATCAATTCGTGGGCGCGAACCATATCCCCGAAAGGAACACTGTGGGCAATCCGGTGCTGCAGTCGTCCAGCCTGCAGGGCGGCGCAGGTATCCTCTACTGCCTGGGCTTTCGCCTTTTCGGGCATGGCGTAGACAATGACCATACGTACCGTGAGATCCATGAACATCATGTCGCGAAACGGTAATTTCGGTTCGGCGACAGACGAAGAGTAGGTGGCGATGGTGCCGCCGATGCGAATGCTCTGCAGTACTTCGCCCAAGTTGGCGCCGAAATCCACCTCCACCACGCGATCTATTTTCCTGCCTTCATTGCAGTCGATCGCAGCCAACGCCCAGCCCGACTCCCGGTGATTGACAACCTCGTCGGCACCCACTGACCGACAGAGCGCGGCGTCTTTCTCGTTACTCGCCGTCGCGATCACTCTGGCGCCGGCCACCTTTGCCCACTGTATGGCGTAGTAGCCAACCCGCCCTGCGCCGCCGGTAACGAGCACGGTTTGCCCCGCCACGTCGCCATCGACAAAGACGCAGCGGTGTGCAGTCATGATCGGGATACCAATGCAGGCACCCACCTCGAAACTGGCTTCGTCAGGCAGGCACGGCGCGCGCAGCGCATCCAAAGCGACGTACTCGGCCGCAGTGCCGAAGCGACGACCATACTGCGCCTGGTAGACGAATACCCGCTCGCCGATGCGTGCCGGGTCAACACCCTCGCCAACAGCGGTGACAACGCCGGCGCCATCGCTGTGGGGGATGACCAGGCCGTTGTCCAGCAGATTGGGGAAAGCGCCCGCGCGCTTCTTCACATCTGATGGATTCACTCCTGATGTGTAGAGCTTGACCAGCACCTCTCCTGGACCGGGCTCCGGACAGGGCTGTTCGCCAAAAACCAGCGTGTCGGCGGCAGCGCCGAATGATTCAAACCAGGCAGCTTGCATTATCGTTTCCCGTTTAGTGAGTGTTCAGAGCAACCAGTTGGACAGGCCTTCAGTGTGCCCGTCGATGGCCAGTGCCTGACCGGATATATGTTTGCCCGCGCTGGAACAGAGGAACTTCACCGTTGCCGCAATGTCTTCCGCGTTGACAAAAGCGCGCATGGAACTCTGTCGGCGGTAGACGTCGCGAATGGCATCGGGCTCCAAGCCTCGCTCCTCCGCTTCCTTTTCAATGACCCGGTCAATCCTCGGGCCGCTAACCGATCCCGGACACAGGGCGTTCACGCGTACCCCGTGAGGGCCCAACTCCATGGCCCATGTCTTGGTCAATCCCACCAGTGCCCATTTCGCTGCGGTATAGGGCGAGCGCAAGGGAAAGCCGAACAAGGCCGCGTTCGAGGACATGTTGATCATGCAACCGCGACTCTCCCTGAGCATAGGGACGGCCAGGCGGGTAACATAGAATATGCTGTTGAGATTGACTGCGATAGTGCGGTCCCAGGCGTCCGGTTCCACCTCCTCGATGGGCGCTGTCGGCCCCGCAATGCCAACGTTGTTGACCAGGATATCGAGCCGCCCGTAGGTACTGTGCAAATCCCGGAACAACACGTCTACGTCATCAACACGGGACATATCGCCCTGTGTTGCAGTTATCCCCGGATTTGCCGCCAGACAACGTTCAATCGCCAGCGGGTCCACGTCGCTGACGTGCACACTGACGCCATCCGCGAGCAAGCATTCGGCAATGGCTTTGCCAATGCCCGAGGCACCGGCGGTTATCAACGCTACGCGGTTTTGGGCCATTATTTCACTCTCGTAAACTGTTATTTTCTGGCTCACTGTGAGGTATCAGCGGCCATTGCTGAGGGCGTCATGCTCGCAGCGGCAGGGCCTCCACGCAAATGAAAAATATAGACTTACAGATGAGTTTGTCTCATCCTTGAGGCAGTAATATAGCCATAAAAAGGCTTCCGCCCAAACTCACAGTTATATTTTTCTAAATTGGAGATCGCCGGTGACCGGAATTCAGCAACGCCGTCGCTTGCCGCCGCTGAATGCGCTAAGGGCCTTCGAAGCGGCCGCCAGGCACCTGAGCTTCAAGGAGGCCGCCAACGAGCTCAATGTTTCCCAATCCGCGGTGAGCCACCAGGTTAAAACGCTTGAGGATGTGCTGGGTACCAGCCTCTTTACGCGCAAGGTTCGTTCGGTCGAACTGACCCGCAAGGGACGGCTCTACTACCCCATCCTGCGCGCTGCATTCGAGAGTATCGCCGAAGGCACCCAGATCATTCTCGAGGAAGCGTCAATCGCCGTATTCACGCTGCACGTCTACTCGACGTTTACCATCCGTTGGCTGCTGCCACGGCTTGCGCGCTTTCAAGACGCCCACCCGGATATTCAGGTGCGACTGCACACCTCCCAGGATGACGTCAATTTCGATCAGGACGACATAGACGCTGCAATCATGATCGGCCAGCCGGTCAACCCGAACCTCCACTATGACTACCTGTTCGACTGTGAGCTGTTTCCGGTATGCAGCCCCCTTTACCTGGAACGGAATGGACCGCTGACTGATCCGACCGAGCTCTCCAGACATCCGCTGCTGCAGGTCTACCCCTCGGCAGGCGACTGGCGAGTCTGGCTGGAAACCAACGATGTGAGGGGCGTGCAACCAGACTCCGGCCTGCAATTTGAAAGCTACGATGTCGCCCTCAGCAGTGCAGTCCAGGGAATGGGCATCGCGCTGGGACAGCAGCCCTACGTCGAGCGCGAATTCGCCAGCGGTACGCTGGTTGAAGTGTTCCCATCATTGCGCATCCCCAACCCCAACCGGTGGTTCCTTGCCTGCCGCAGCGACAAACGCCATGCAGTCAAACTGGAAACCTTCCGTCGCTGGGTGCTGAATGAGGCCCAGGCAGACCAGGCATTAAAATTCGGCGGTCGCGTTCCCTCGATCACTGACGCGGGGGGACGCGGTCCAGCACAGGGCCCAGGGCTCTCTTGAGCGGCATCAGCCAGTCCTCAAAGTACTGCCACTGATCCATGCCACCGCGATAGATTGGCTGCCTGACCTGCTCTGAACTCGCAGTCCTCACCGTGCGCTCATTCTCGTGAAAGGCCAGGCACTGGTGCTCGAAGGGGAGCTCGCAGTAGTCGAGCATGCGCCGCACCTGGGCTTCCGTATCATTCACCATGTCCTCGTACCACACGCGCAGTACACGCCCGGGGAGTACCCGGTCCCAGTGATCCATGAGGTCAACGTAATCCCGGTAATAATTGCCGATCCTGGACAGGCCGTAGGTGAAACCCTGGCCCGAAGCAAACAGCTGCTTGTAGCCACTGAAACAGCAGTCCATGGGATGGCGCCGGGCATCTATGATTTTGGCGTCGGGCAATATCGCGTGGATAAGCCCGATGTGGGTGAAATTGTTGGGCATTTTATCGATGAAACGGGGCCTGTCTGTTCGACGCTGTTTGGCGGTGCCGGCCAGGTAGCCCCGGCCCATCTCTTCCAGGGCCTCGGCACCCACTTCCGCCAGTATCCCGGGGTAGCGGGAGGCATCACCTCGCCGCTGCTTGCCCGACAGCTGCCGCGCCAGCGCAATGATGTCGGCCAGCTCCGCAGTGCCCTCAACCTGAGAGTGGCTTGCCAGGATCTGCTCGAGCAGGGTTGAACCCGCCCGGGGCAGGCCGACAATAAAAATGGGGGCCCCGGACTCGCAACCCTGGCCAGCAACCGAGGCAAAAAAATCCGGCGTGAAGAAATCCTTGAGTTCGGCGAGGTTGCGACTGAACTCGCGGCTGTCCCAGGGCACGTTGCGGCCCCTCACCTGATTGCCCTTGGCATAGGCGGCCATGGCATGACGGTACTCGCCCCGGTCCTCGCGAGCCTTGCCCAGAGAAAACAGCAAATGGTAGTAGTCCCGAAACGCACAGGACTTGTCCTGCAGCAGGTCTTCAATGGCAGCAATCTGCGCATCAGTAAAGCGATAGGTTTTGAGGTTGGCGAGGCTCCAGTACGCTTCGCCCTGGCCGGTGCCCAACTCGATGCACTTTTCGTAGGCGACGATAGCCTCGTCCACGGAGCCCACCGCCCGCAGGGCATGTCCATAACTCAGGTAAGCCTGCCTGTGCGCAGGATGTTGCGCTATAACATCTGCGAGCAGGGGAATAGCGCTGGCATGTTCATTGACGTCGACAAGGGTTGCCGCCTTGAGCGTCAGCCAGGCCGCATTGCCGGGATCGCCACGCAAAAGGATGTCCAGCTGTGCCAGAGCGTCGTCATAGCGATGCCGCTTGTAATGGACGTTGGCCAGCGCAAAGCGGGCCGCAGTGTAGTCAGGTGCGAGCTCTACGCAGCGGGCCAGCAGATTCTGGGCGTCGGCCAGCGCACCAAGGGACATTCCCAGCTCGCCGAGCATGCGGATTCCGTTCACATCGCCTGGGTGATCGTGGACATACTGGCGGAGGATGGGCTCTGCCAGCGCCAGCTCTCCCGCGCTAACGTGGCCGGCAGCCGCGACCAGCTCGGGCGCAAACCTGCCGGATCCCGCCAGTATCGGGCCGGGGCCTTCGAGCGGCACACCCATTTGCCTTGAATTCACGGTCGAGGCCTCCCTGTCAAGCCTAATCGAAGCTCATGCCAAAACTGATGCCGATTGTGCGGGGCTTGTTGACCGTGACCAGGCGCTGGATGTCGATCGAATTGATGTACAGCTCCGCCACCTTGTCTGTCAGGTTTTCAGCAAACAGGCTGGCGTGCCATCCATTACCCTCTACTCTCAGGCTGGCATTGAGGAGCCCGTAGCTGTCCATTTTCTCTCGATTTGAGAGAAAGATATCGTTCCACATGGCGTCCGTATAGGCATAGTTGAGCTGCGCGGTGGACTGCAGGCCCAAGAGCTCAAAGCCGTAGCGTCCGGTTATCGTGTACTTGCTATCTGGCGTAAACGGCAGATCCTGGCCATCGATTGCCGAAGCGGGCTCTCCCGGCGCGCGGAAATAGTCTTCGGTCAACTCAGCCTTGTTGTACGCATAGGACAACACGAACTCAAGCTTCTCTGTCACCAGGAAGGTACTGTCAACTTCGATGCCCCGGCTCTCCGCCTGGCCGACGTTGTCCACCAGGCCAAGCAGGGAAATATCGGGATTGAAGAAGCCGATCTGGATATCGTCCCACTCCATGAAGTAGAGCGCACCATTGAGGCGCCAGCGGCCATCCAGTAGCGTGCTCTTCATCCCCAGCTCGTAGCTGGTCAGGAAATCCGGCTCATAGGTCTGGCCCACGCCTGGAGCTCGATTGGTGCCACCCGGCCGATAGCCCTCGGCGAACGTGGCATACGCCATCACATCGTCGCTGAAGTTGTAGGCAAGATTGAGCTTGAGGGTGCCATCGTTACCGGAAAACTTGCTGTCCACATTGTCCGGCGGGCGGGTATCCGAGAATCCGAAGCAACAGTTGGGCCAGAACACAGTACCTACGAAACCCTGCAGGACGGTCTCGCCATCGAACCAGCGGTAGCCGATGGTGCCCTTGAGATTATCGGTAAAGCGGTAGCCGAATTCACCGAACAGCGATATCTCACTGTCTTCGCGCCGCTGGTCGGTCTGGAAGTAAAGATCGTCTTCAACGGCGGCACCCGGATTGATGGGAGGTATGGACCAGCGGCTGTCGAAGGCCGTCTTCTGATTTGAATAGAAGGTGCCGAGCACCCAGTCCACACGCTCGCCCTGGGACATGAGCCGCAGCTCGTGTGTCTGGTACTTCATATCCGTGTGATTTGAGTACTGGATACTTGGGTCAACGCAAGGCCCGAAGTAGGACACATAGCAGGTGTAGTAGGGCTCAACGGCTCCGTCGATGGAATAGTGCGAGTAATCGCTGTAGGTATCAAACTGGCGATCCAGATAGGAACCGGCATAGGTCAGATCTGCAAAACCGAGATCCCCCTGTACCGTCAGAGAAAACTGGGTCCACTCGTCTTCCTGCCTGTCCTCGAAGAAGCGCCCGACCTTGAAGTCACCGAGACCCTCCGGGTCGTGATCCCACACCCCATCGGATTCGAGGCTCTGGTACATCACGCTGGCGGTTGTCGTCCAGCTATCCGAGAGGTCGACACTGAGCGCAGCGCGCATGCCCTGCTTCTCCGACTCGTTGAAGTCATCCTTCACGAAGCCCTCATTACCACGGGTGATGCCACTCAGGGGGAAACTGATCGTTGACGGCGCAGCGTCAATGTAGCCGCCGTCATCGTCCCACCAGCCGGTCAGGCGCAGTGCTGCGCTTTCGCCCAGCGGGACATTGATAAAACCTTCCGTCATCCAGCCATCGCCCCCGCCGGAGATGGTCTCCGCGGAAACATCGAATCCAGCCTCGAAAGCGCTGGGGTCGGGCTTGTTGGTAATGATCCTGAGGTTCCCGGCCTGGGAAGCGGCTCCGTACAGCGTACCCTGCGGCCCCATCAGAACTTCGATACGCTCCACGTCGTAGATGTGAACATCCAGATTGAAACCGATCGCGGTAACCGGCTGCTCGTTCAGGTATATGGCCACCGATGGCCCCTGCAGAGACTGGTTGGAGTTCCCGCCTTCGGAAATGCCGCGCATGAACAGCGAAGCCTGGCCTGGCCTGCGCTGGGTGTAGGATATTGACGGCAGTTGCGCGACATAATCCTGGAAATTGGTGATATTCAGATCATCGAGGTCGCTCTGGTTCAGCGCCGAAATACTGATCGGGACATCCTGCAGGCTCTCTGCCCGCTTCTGGGCGGTAACCACGACCTCTTCCAGCCTGAAGCTGTCCTGGGCATAGACCATGGAACTTGTCGCCAGTGTGGCCATCAAGGTCGCATTCCTGACGTGCATGGCAATCGGCTTGCGTGATAAGCGCCCGGGCAACGGCGATGCAATCGGTCGATTTTGGCTCATGCTACTTCTCCACTATTTATCGTTATGAGTACAAAGCAGTACTTAGGCGTGGAGAGTACCTTCCCCATGGAAATCCCGGCAAACGAGCATTTCTCTAGCACACATTAGAAAAATAGATTTATGTGGGGAATACGACGAATAATTTAGATGTTTGTCAGTGGCAGAACATGAACGCAGCTAACGTATTGAAGTGGCCCCCACAACTGGGCAAGACATTGGGGGATTTTAGGGCTGCTGATTCATGTTGGAGCGGTTTTGCCTTTTAGGTGCTCGGCAGGCTCAGGCGAGACTCCTGAAGAGAGGCAGTATAGCACCGGAGTCAATCCGAGTGAGACGAGCAAGGTCCCGATTCCTAGCCCGAAGGCCAGCGCACTCGCCATTCCGAAGAAGAGAATGTCCTTCAAGAGAAATATGGTAGCTACAGGTGGACTGGACGGTCCGGCGCTCCGGCCACCGACCCCGGCGGGAAGATTGGCCTATATTGCCATCGCTGCTAGTATCTGATCCAGCTCAGCGAGGTGACATATGCCAACCAGAAACGTGGTCCTGACAGAGCAGCAGGCTGAGAGGTGAAAGAATCAACTGATCAATCGCCTGTCCGCACTCGCGGCTGACGAGCTGCCCCATGGTCTACCTTGCAACAGCTTGCTTGCGGAGCATCGAAAGGTGGTTGATCTGGAATTCTATCGGGCAGGGCGCCACTTCATCATTTGCCGATATACCGCCGACGGTATTTTTGTGCTGGATTTCGTCCATGGTTCTCGTGATCCGCAAGCGATTCTGTATGACTTGGGCTGAACATTCCCGCTCTGCGGCGCTGCACTGCCCGGTTTCTGGTAAGCGATCCAGGGATGTACCCGATTAATAAAAACAGGTGTTCTTATCTCTGCCACTGAGACAGCCAAGGACAGAGTCCATGGAAATTCCGGTTTCCTGGCGCTCGCCGCCCTCATCATTGCCGGTGAGGCCATCTTTCTGCTGCCCTTCGTCCTGTCGCGCATTTTCCGTCCCACCTTCATCGACATTTTCGGCATCACCAATCTTCAGCTCGGCACCGCGTTTTCCCTGTATGGCGTCATTGCCATGGTGTCCTATTTCGCCGGCGGACCGCTGGCGGACCGCTTTTCCGCCCGCAACCTGCTGGTGGCGGCATTGCTGGCGACTTCCCTCGGCGGAGTGGTCATGGTCGCCATACCGCCCATCGGCGTGCTGACCCTGCTCTACGGATTCTGGGGACTGACCACCATCCTGCTGTTCTGGGGGGCCCTGATCAAAACCACCCGGGAGCTGGGCAGTGTTCACCAGGGCAGGACCTTCGGTCTGCTGGACGGCGGCCGCGGCCTGTTCGCGGCGGTCATGTCGTCGTTATCGGTTCTGGTGTTCGCGGCCCTGTTGCCGGCGGATGTGGAAACCGCGACCCTCGCCCAGCGCGAGCAGGCACTGGCTACAATCATCCAGGGATTTTCCGGGATGTGTGTCCTCTCGGCGCTGCTGGTCTGGCTGTTCGTGCCGCCGACGCCGCGGACCGATACCCTGGCGGGTACCTGGGACAGTTTGCGGTGCCTGCAGCAAGTCATGGCCATGCGTACGGTCTGGTGCCAGTCGGTCATCGTGCTGTGTGCCTACGTGGCCTACAAAAGCACCGATGGTTTTTCCCTGTATGCCAGGGACGCCTTCGGTTACAACGAGGTGGAGGCCGCCACTATCGCCACTGTCTCGTTCTGGATGCGCCCGGTCGCGGCCATCGGCGCGGGATTGCTGGCGGACCGGTTCAGCGGCTCGGTAATGCTGTTATTGAGTTTTGCCGTCGTCATGCTGGGCAGCGGGGCGATCGCGGCCGGTCTGATCGTGCCCGGACTGCCCTGGTTGTTACTGGCGACCATCGCGGGTACCAGTGCCGGTATCTATGGTCTGCGCGGCCTGTATTTCGCCATTTTCGGTGAGGGCAATGTCCCGCTAATACGGACCGGGACTGCGGTGGGCGTGGTGTCTTTTGTTGGATTCACACCGGATATCTTCATGGGTCCGCTGATGGGCTGGCTTATCGATTCCTCTCCCGGGGCCGCCGGCCACCAGCATGTATTTGGGGTCGTGGCGGGGTTTGCTTTTATCGGGCTGATTGCGACGGTGCTGTTTGGCCGGACAAGCCGAGCCTTGCCGGGAAGTGATCCCGTTTGACCGTGCCTGCGGCGCCAGACGAGGGCGCCTCCGCTCTACGGCAATAGTCTCAGTACCGCATCTGCTCTATGGGTGTTCAGGCGTGGTTCCACTGGAACCACTGTAACAGCTCCCATTGAGGCATGACAGGGAGGCGCCTCAGCGCGAAGGTCGTTCTTGCCAGCGTTATCGAGTTCCGATAACATGGAAACGTGATTGAATCCTTTGGAAATGCTCTCGCGGAAGACCTCTTCTATGACAGGAAGAGCAAGGCAACCAGATCATTTCCAAATGAACTTCGGAGAATCGCCAGGCGAAAACTACTCTACTTGCATGATGCAACAGACTTGCAGGATTTGAGGGTTCCACCTGGTAATCGACTGGAAGCCCTGAAAGGTGATTTGAAGGGATTGCACTCGATACGGATCAACGAACAATGGCGACTGGTTTTCCGCTGGAGCGGCGGGCAATCACATGATGTGCAGATAGTGGATTATCACAGATAGAGGTGAAGGCTGTGGACAGGCAACCCAAACATCCGTTCCATCCCGGCGAGATGCTGCTCGAGGAATTCCTTGAACCCCAGGGCATGAGCCAGGCTGAGTTCGCACGGAAAATGGGCTGGACGAAGGCGCGGCTCAATGAACTCATCCGCGGGAAACGGGGTATCACTGCAGAGGCTGCATTAGATCTCGCCGACGCCCTGGGGACTTCGCCGAAGCTCTGGATGAATCTCCAGGCAACCTATGACCTGGATAGGGCCGCTGCGGCGCGTAGGGTAGCATGACATCACTCTGCAACAGCCGTTGGAACCGTCCGTAAAAGCGGGGTAGAACCCCGTCAACGCTCACTAGGTTCGCCAGCCCGCCATGAAGCCCTATACCACCAGACTCGATCGTTTTATCAGCCAGAACAGCGATTGCTCGATGGCAGACACTCGCCTGTTGTTGGCACAACGGCGGATACTGCTGGATGGCGTTGTGGCGGATTCGGTTCAGCAGGTGGTGACGAAGTTCACCCGCGTTGAGCTGGATGGTGTCTGCCTGCAGAGCGAGCAGCCGGTCTATCTGGCCTTCAACAAGCCCGCGGGTGTGGTCAGTGCGACAAAGGACAGCAAGCACCCGACGGTACTGGATCTGGTTCAGCACCCCCGCAAGGATGAGCTGCATATTGCCGGTCGCCTGGACTTCAATACCACGGGCCTGGTGCTGCTGACGAATGACGGGGCGTGGTCGAGCAGGATCGGCTCGCCGCAGACGAAACTCCCTAAGACCTATGAGGTGAGTGTATCGGAGCCCTTGAGCGACGAGTACGTGGCTGTGTTTCAAGCGGGCATCTACTTTGCCTGTGAAGGCATCACCACACTGCCGGCCCGGCTGGAGATACTCTCCGCGTACCGGGCGAGGCTGTCGCTGGTCGAGGGCAAGTATCACCAGGTGAAGCGCATGTTCGGTTCGTTCCGGAACAAGGTGCTCGCGCTGCACCGCGTCTCGGTAGGGCCTGTGTCCCTCGGTGGTCTGGAACCGGGCGCGACCAGGCCGGTGGACGCAAGCGAGCTGGCGGAAATATCACGGCAGGTTTTTGGAACGTGACATCGGGAGGTTTGTCCATGACGGCGGTCGACGGTGAAGACACGTGCCCATTCTGTGGCGAAGTGAATACCTGCATGGCGAAGAGCACGCAGCCCTGCTGGTGCATTACCGCCACTATACCGGTGGGACTTGTTGAACTGGTCCCTCCTCCGGCAAAGGGCAAGGCCTGCATTTGTCAGGCCTGTGTACGTCGCTACAATCAGGACCCGGCGTCGTTCGGGTCCCGCTGCGCGGCAGAGTGATTTACATCGCGCGGCAGCGCATCCACAGCGTAATTTCCACCACAGAGCATCACGGATCTGAGCAAGTCCCGCAAATCTCCCGCAGGGTCCGCCTTGGTTCCCTCCGTGCCGGCATTTGCCGGCACGGCAGATAGTGTTTATACTTCGTTTAAACATTATCCCGGAGATTGCCATGACCGAAACGAAGCCAGTTACGTGCTTTGCCATCAGCCCAAGTCCTTCGACTGGCGCCTGCGCGGCGGCGCGCCCCATCCAATGAAAAGTGTGACCGATGCCCGCTTTGCCGAGGTGCTGGCCGTGCTAAACCAGGTTATACAGTTGGTCTGACTTAAGCGCAGTGATCGCAAGGCAGCCCTGACCGAACCACCGCAGCGGCTGCAAACCTCAATGTCTATGCAGCGGTGCTCGAAGGTGCCGCACAGGGCCTCTGCTTTGGCTTGCGCCGCTGCAGCCTCCTCAAAGCGTCCCTTCAGGTTCTGCAGCCTGCGCTCTCGGTCCTGCGCAAACCACAATGCACAACGGATGGCAAACCCAAAGCTACCACCGCCAC
>JBGTGB010000297.1:0-5495 GCA_041746975.1 Haliea sp.
GACCATACTCGGTGATCGCTGAGGAGCTTTGCTGAGGGCGGCGTGGTGCCCACAGTAGAGGGGAAACGAGATGGATATATACATATCCACCATCGCCGTCAGTGTGATCATCTTCATTGCGGTGGGGGCTTATAGCGGCAGCCGGGTCCGCAACATCGACGATTACTACGTTGCCGGCAGGCGGGCGCCAACCCTGCTGATCGTCGGTACCCTGGTAGCCAGCGTGTTCAGCACCTCCATTTTCCTCGGCGAGGCGGGATTTACCTACGACGGGCAAATGGGCCCGTACCTGCTCCTGCCGGGAATCGCCGTGACCGGCTATGTCTATGGTGCGCTTTTCTTCGGCACCTATCTGCGCCGCAGTCGCGCCGCCACCGTCGCCGACTTCTTCGGCCAGCGCTTCAACAGTCGACGGGTGCAGCAGGCCGCCGGCGCGACCATCGTGCTCGGGCTGGGGGGCTACCTGTTGGTAGTGACGCAGGGCGCCGCCCTGCTGCTCGCGTATCTCACCGCATTGAGCTACCGGGAGTCCATCGTGCTCGCCTGGTTAAGCTATACCGGCTTTACTCTGTATGCCGGTTCCCGCGGTGTTGTAATCACGGACACGCTGATGTTCCTCCTGTTTACCGTGGCCACGGTGCTCTTTGCGGGCTACCTGCTGGACAGCTTTGGCGGTGTAGCCAGTGCCATCGAGGAGCTGACACGCCGTGACGACAAGCCGGACATTACCACCTGGCACGGGACTATCGGCGAAGGCACCTTCTGGCCGACCTCGCTGGATTTCCTTATCTGGCTGGTGATCATCGACCTGTCCTGGAGCATCGTCTACGCCGTCAGTCCCTGGCAATCCAGTCGCCACCTGATGGCGCGCGACGAGCATGTTGTGCTGCGCGCCGCCATCTACGCCTGCTTTGCAGTAATCTTCCTACAAATCCTCATCTATGGCGCGGGAGGCCTGGTCAATCTTGCCAATCCCGCCATTGACCCTTCCGAGACCGTATTGCTGTGGGCTGCCCGGCACCTGGTGCCTACCTTTCTCGGCGCATTGCTGCTCGCGGGTATCGTGGCGGCGGCGCTGTCCTCGGCGTCAACTTTTCTCTCCCTGGTCGGCTTCAGTGTCAGCAACGACCTGTTGCCAAGAGACGGGCCTTCGACCCTGCGCGCCACCCGCCTGCTCATGTCAGTGGTCGCGCTGTTGGTGCTTGTCCTGAGTTTTCTTGTTCCCGCCAATGTCTTCTGGATCATGCTGTTTATCGGTACCGTGTTTGCGTCGTCCTGGGGGCCGATTGGCTTTATGAGCATTTGGAGCAGGCGCATTACCGCCGTCGGCGCTTTCTGGGGGATCATCAGTGGTCTGCTGGGCAATGTCATTCCCGCTGCTCTGGACTTCTTCGGATTGATCAGCCTGCCGAGCTACCTCAACCCCGCCCTGCTCGGGGTGGTGGTCAGCCTGGTCACGATCACGGTCGTATCGAGGCTCGGCAGCCCCTCAGAGCGGGAGTTGGCCTACCGTGACGCGCTGCACCTTACACCGGCAGAGGACGTGGACAGGCGCAAGGCGCGCTTGACCCTGCTGGCACCCTTGGCGCTCATCGGTTACGGCGCGCTGATGCCCCTGCTGTTGCTTGAGTTCTACGTGCGGCCCTATCAGCGTGCCACCGGCGCACTTGCTGTTGGCGAAAACATCAACTGGCAGCAGCCTGAACCCTGGATAGCGCTGGGTCCCGCAGCCTTGTTCATTCCGCTCGGCAGTCTGGCAGCCTGGGTAATCTGGCACCGTTACGGAGCGCCTGCTCTGTACCCATCAAGTACTGCCTGACCGTTGCAAGGATTTTCCGAGAATGCGAAAGGCGATGGCGTAGACCAGAAACGCCAGCAGCGACGCCAGGGCACACATTGCGAAGATCCACGAGTACCCTAATCCCACCGCCAGCAAGCCGGCGGCGAGGTTGGGGCCGACGATCTGGCCCAGCCCCTGGGCAGCGGGCATCAGCGCCGCGTAGCGCCCGGAAGTATCGACTTTTGCCACCGAGCCCATCTGGTAGACGTCAATGAAAATCCAGAGGAAATTGAACGCGTACACGCTTACCAGAAACCCGGGGGACGTGATCCCGCTTATCAGCAGCGCCACGCACAGACAGTGCAGCACCAGCGTCACCAGCAGGGGTTTCGCGAGGCCATGGCGGTCGCTGATTGCGATTGCAACCAGGCAGCCCAGCAGTGAGAACAGGGATACCCAGATCAGTACCTGCGACACCCACTCCGGATCCAGGCCCGCGTCTGCCGTCGCCAGTTCGATATAGGTCCAGTAGCCGCCAATATTGATATAGGTAATCGCCATCGCCAGCAGGAACAGATAGGGCACGCAGGCCGGTATGGAAGTAGTCTGCAGGGTCGTTGGCGTCAGCTGGTCTTCGGCGGCAGGGGTAGGGGCGGGCTGGGCGGCAACTAGCGGCGCAGGGTAGGCGGGTATCCAGTGCAGGAATGGCAACACCACCAGATAACTACCCGCAAACACGAGGTAGATTCCCTCCATGGATAGTCTCGGCAGCAGGTACATTTCACCGGCCTGGACGAACGCAAACGAAAACAGCAGCAGGTTGAAGGCGCGCGCCGGCCGGCTGCGGCCACCCAGGGTGGCGACCGCAATTCCGGTAAACAGCCCACTGCCGATGCCGGCGAGGAAGCGCAGCAGCAGGGTGGCGATATAACTGTCGTAGACCGTGCAGAGCAGGTTGGCGACTATGGCAATAATGATTGAGACGATCACCAGCGCGCGTCGGCTGAAGCGGGCCACCAGGAATGAGGCGACCAGAGCGCCACATGCCAGTCCACCGAGGTCGGCGCTGGCCACGCGCCCCACCTGGACCTCGGAAAAACCGAGGAGGTTGGCCCAGGCTGTGCTGATCACCGGAATACCCGCCAGTACCGCATAGCCGACCAGTGACATGTACAGCCCGACGACCAGGGCGCGCCAGTTGTCGAACAGGTCGGTCGAAGCAGCCACTCTGTCTTGTTCGTATAGCATCGCTCAGGCTACTCCCGCAGCTCAATCATCGTCTGTCGCGCAGAATCCGCCGCGCGGCATTGTGCCCCGGCGCGCCCGTCACACCGCCGCCCGGATGTGCGCCGGAACCGCACAGGTACAGGCCCGGCACCGGCGTTGCATACTGTGCCGCGTCAGGGTGGGGCCGCATGCTGAATAGCTGGTCTGGCTCCAGCCTGCCGTGACAGATATCACCGCGAGTCAGCCCGAAAACCCGCTCCAGGTCCAGCGGCGTCAGGCACTGGTGGCCGACGAGGATGTGCGGCAGGTTCGGGATGAAGCGGGTGACATGGCGCAGGATTGCATCGACGACGGCGCCTTTCCTGTCGTCCCAGTGCGCCCCGCCCGCCAGCTCGTAGGGCATGTACTTGCACAGCAGGCTCATCACATGGTGCCCGGGCTGGTCGGTGAGGCCGTGGTCGATGCTGCTGGGAATGATGGCCTCGATGATGGGCGGGTCTGCGGGGGCGCCGCTGCGCGAACTGAAATACGCCTGGTTGAGGTGCTGCGGCCCCTCAATCAGGGTAATGCTGCTTCTGTGCTGCGGCCCGATCTCTGCCCCGGGCAGGGCCGCGAACTCCGGCAGCCCCGAGAGGGCGAGATTCATGCGCAGGGAGGCTGACTCCTGGCGAAATGCCTTGATGTCCCGCGCAAATTCCGGGGGCAGGTGCTGCGAGCCCAGCAGGGTAAGGAAGGTTCGCTTGGGATCCGTGTTCGCGGCCACAACCGGTGCCGAAAACGAGTCTCTGTTGGACAGCAGCACGCCGGTGACTGCGCCTTTCTCGATCAGGATGCGTTCCACCTCGGCTCCGGTATGGATCTCCACGCCCTGTTCCACGGCGGCTGCCGCCATGGCCTGGGTGATGGCCCCCATGCCGCCCCGGACGATGCCCCAGGCACCCTTGCGGCCGGCGATCTCCCCCACAGCGTGATGCAGCATGGCGAGACCCGCCCCGGGTTGCGACAGGGGCGCGTAATTTGCCGGCATGATATGCGCCGATACCATGGCCTTGACCTTGTCACTGTCAAACCAGCGTTCAATCAGGCTTTCCGGGGCGCCGACAGCGAACTGCAGCAGCCGCCAGCGCAGCTTGTCATCCAGCTTGTAGATGTCGCCGCTTAGCTTGAGTGCCGCCAGCAGGTCCGCCACTCCGCCCTGTGCCAGGCGTGGGGGTTCGCGCAGCCATTGCTTTGAAAAAACGGCGCCTACCTGGTGTACGACGTGTTCGAAGGCGACATAGGCATCGTAGTCGGTGGGCGAGAACTTGTTGAACTCCGCGCGATCGTTGCCTTCCTCGCCATTGAGCAGCAGATACTGCCCCTTGCTGTCGAGGTACAGCGAGTGTTCCAGCGGCAACGGCTCGTAGCCATGACGTTCCAGCTCCAGTTCGCTGACGATTTCCGGGCGTAGCAGGCTGACCACGTAGGAGGCGATGGAATTGCGGTACCCTGGCCAGAACTCCTCCGTCACGGCGGCTCCACCGACGACGGGGCGCCGCTCAAGGACGCAGACGCGCATGCCGCCGCGGGCGAGGTAATTGGCCGCTGTCAGGCCGTTATGGCCGGCGCCGATCACGATCGCATCGAAGTGTCTGCTTGCCATGGTCAGTTCGTATTGCTACTGCTTCGTCGGCAGTGTAGATGACTTCGCCGCCGGCGCTTTCATCTCCTACAGGGAAAGAAGACTATACCGGAAAACTTCCCGACACTTTTCAGCCCGAGCCCGGCGGAAACGCGAATCGTGGAGCCGGCAACCGGGATTTGAAGGCAACAGGATCCTGTGCCATGACCTCTACTGCGCTTTGGCAGCACCCTGCGATCAACGAGTGGCGTCTGCTGGCGATGGTTGCCGCCGTGGTCAGCGGCGCCAACGTGCTCGCCATGGTGTCCGGTGACATCGGCAGCGCCGAGGGCATATCCGCGCTGATCGCGCACTCTGTGCGACTGTCAGTACCCTGGCTGTATCTGGCATTCGCAGCGTCCTCGCTGCAGACTCTCTACCCCTCCGCGGCCAGCCGCTGGTTGCTCAAGAACCGGAAGATATTCGGGCTTGGCTTTGCCGCCGGCATGGCCTGGCAGGCCTTGTTCATTCTCTGGCTGCTTATCGGGCACACAGATTATTATGTGGCGGAAGTATACGTCCTGAGAGACGCAATCGAAGGTGTTATTGGCTACTTGCTGCTGCTGGCCATGACCGTCACCTCTTTCCGGGCGGGCCGGCGCCGGCTGAGTGCGCGGCAGTGGAAAACCCTGCACACGGCTGGCATCTACTTCCTCTGGGCCTATGCTGCCAGCGTCTACTGGTACGAAATCTACTACTACCGGACCCCGGACTGGCTGGATTACCTGTTTTACTACACCGGCGCCCTGGCCTGGGCTCTGCGGCTCGCGGCCTGGATCCGGCAGCGGTCGCGCAAGCAGGTTGCCCGCAGCGGCGATGCTGCCGAGC
>JBGTGB010000298.1:0-2213 GCA_041746975.1 Haliea sp.
GCCGAACTGGCGCCAGTCACTCATACCAGCTGCGGCCGTCTACCGCGACCAGGGCGGTGGCGGCGCCGGGGCCCATGGTGCCCGAGTTGTAGGGTTTGACCGGGGTGCCCGCTTCCTCCCAGGCGGCGATGATCGAGTCGATCCAGCGCCAGGCGGTCTCGACTTCGTCCCGGCGCATGAACAGGGTCTGGTCGCCGTTGATGGCGTCCAGCAGCAGCCGCTCGTAGGCATCGTAGCTAACGCCTTTCTGCGCCGGATCCTCAGTCAGGTGCAGTTCCACCGGCTGCAGGCGCAGCTTGCGGGTGAGGCCGGGTTTCTTGTTGAGGGTGTGCAGGCTGATGGTTTCCTCGGGCTGGATGCGGATCACCAGCTTGTTGGTAAGCTCGTTGGGGTCGTTGGCAAACAGCGAGAACGACAGTTTCTTGAATTCAATGACGATCTCGGAGTAGCGCCGGCTCAGGCGCTTGCCGGTGCGCAGGTAGAAGGGCACCCCGGCCCAGCGCCAATTGTTGATGCTGGCCTTGACGGCGACGAAGGTCTCGGTGGCGGCGGCATCCTTGTACTCGGCTTCCTCCAGGAAGCCCTTCACCGCCTCACCCCTGACCGCGCCGGCATCATAGCGGCCCCGCACCGTGCACTCTTTCGCAGTTTCCGCCGTGATGGGTACCAGGCAACGCAGGACCTTGACCTTTTCGTCACGGATATCGGTGGGGTCGAGGCTGGTCGGTGGCTCCATCGCCACCAGCGACAGCACCTGCAGCAGGTGATTCTGCACCATGTCGCGCAGGGCGCCGGTCTTGGCGTAGTAGTCGCCGCGACCTTCCACGCCGATCTCCTCGGACACGGTGATCTGCACATTGTCGACGAAGGTATTGTTCCAGACCGGGTGCAGAAGCGGGTTGCCGAAGCGCACCGCCATGACGTTCTGCACGGTTTCCTTGCCCAGGTAGTGGTCGATACGGAAGGTGAATTCTTCACTGAATACGCCGGCAACCTGCCGGTTGATCTCGTGGCAGGAGGCGAGGTCGTGGCCCAGTGGTTTCTCCAGTACCACCCGGCTCTGTGCCTGCACCGCGCCCGCCTGCTGCAGCTGGCTGCAGATGGTGCCGTAGAGGGAAGGCATGGTAGCGAGGTAGAACAGCCTGATGGGGGCGCCATTGGCGTTTAGCAGCCCGGTCAATTTCTCATAGTCGCCGCCATCGCTGGCGTCTACGCGGGCGTAGTGCAGGTGCCGGCAGTAGCTTTCCCAGACTGCGTTATCCCAGTTTTTCGCCGGTACGAAATCCTGCAGGTTGGTATGCGCTTCACTGCGGAAAGTTTCCGAGTCCATCTCGCGGCGGCCTGTGGCAATGATACGGTGCACGCGGTCGGCGAGGCCGTGGCGATGGAGCTGGTACAGGGCGGGCAGCAGCTTGCGGGTGGAGAGATCCCCGGTACCACCGAAGATTACCAGGTCGACCTTGTCGTTCATCGCGGTCAGTCCTCAACATTACATTACAGAGTGCGTAACCAGCCCGCTGACAGCCCCAGGAAATGAGTGAAATCCGGCGTCGGGCCCTGGGAGCAGGCGAAGCCGTGTTCCGCATTACTGTAGTGCTCACTGGTGACTGTGACGCCGGCGGCGCGCAGTCGTTCCGCGAACTCGACACCTTCGTCGCGGAGAGGGTCCCTTTCGGCGGTGATGATCAGGCTGGGGGGCAACATCGCCAGCGCTGGGCTGTGCATGGGGCGGGCACCCGCCGCGGTTGCGGCCTCCGCGTCCTGGCCGGCGAGCCAGGTATCCCAGAACCAGCGCATCAGCGCACTGGTGAGCGTCTGCCCCGTCGCACGCTCTACATAGGAAGCATAGGGCGTACTGTAGTGGTCCACAACCGGGTAGATCAGCAGATTACCGCGAAGTCGGCTGCGTGACTTCGGTCCCAGCGCCAGCGCCGTGCAAACCGCGAGGTGGCCGCCGGCGCTGTCCCCTGCCAGCACCATACCACCATTGTTGGGGCCAGTGCTGTCGAGATGCTGTGCCAGCCAGTGGGCGGCGTCACGGCAGTCGTCCTGGGCGGCGGGGCAGGGGTGCTCCGGTGCCAGCCGGTAATTCACCGCCACCAGCGTGCAGCCGCTGGACTCGCGGAGCTGCTGGCAAAAAGGGTGATGTGTATCCAGATCGCCCAGGACCCAGCCACCGCCATGGAAATAGACCACCAGTGGCAGGTCCCGCC
>JBGTGB010000299.1:0-2479 GCA_041746975.1 Haliea sp.
GACCACGCCAAGGGGCGCTCCGCGGCCAAGCGCGGCAACAATCCGGTGCTGGTGGAACTGGACGACAGCGTGCCGCAGGAGACCTCCAGCCACGAGGATCTGCTGAGCCTGAACCAGGCACTGGAAAAACTTGCCACGCTGGATTCGCGCAAGGCCGAGCTCATTGATCTGCAGGTATTTGGCGGGCTGTCCTTCATGGAAATGGAGGAAGTTACCGGCCTCTCCAGCAGTACCCTGGATCGGGATCTGCGCTTCGCCAAATCCTGGCTCAGAACCCAACTCACCGCGGAGTAACAAGACCTTGCACAGTGGTGACTTCCAGCGGCTGGAGCAGCTATTCAATGACGCGGTGGACCTGCCGGAAAACGAGCAGGAGGCATTTCTGCTGCGCAGTTGCGCAGGCAATTCCGATCTGCTGGACGCCGTACAGGCCCTGCTCCGCAGCAATGAGCAAACAGCGAATTTCACTGCCGTAGTAGAGCATTCAGCGCTGGACCTGCTGACCCAGACCTCACTGGCCGAGGGTGATACCGCCGGCGCCTACCGTATCCTGGAAAAAATCGGCCAGGGTGGAATGGGTACGGTCTACCTGGCCGCCCGTGCCGACGACGAATACCAGCAGCGCGTGGCAATCAAGGTCATCAACCGCTTGGCTGGCGACACCGCCGACATCCAGCGCCGCTTCCAGGATGAGCGCCAGATACTTGCCAACTTGCAGCATCCAAACATTGTGCGCCTGCTCGATGGCGGCAGCCTTGCCGACGGGGCGCCCTTTCTGGTCATGGAGTATGTGCACGGGGAGCGTATCGACATCTGGTGCAGGCGGCAGAATCTGTCGGTGGATGAAACCCTGGTCCTGTTCACGAAGGTGTGCCATGCAGTGCAGCATGCCCACCAGAACCTGGTGGTCCACCGCGACCTGAAGCCCTCCAATATCGTGATCGGCGCCGATGGCGAACCCAAGCTGATGGATTTCGGTGTCGCCAAGCTATTGAAACAGGGCGGCGACACCAATAACCCGCTAACCGAGCTGGGGGACCGGGTGCTCACGCCCATGTACGCCAGCCCGGAGCAGCTGAACGGGAATCCGGTCAGCACCCTGTCAGACGTATACTCGCTGGGGGTCATCCTCTACGAACTGCTGGTCGGGCAGCGCCCCTTTGCCGATGATGACAGCGGCTCCTGGTCCTATGCTCGCCGCATTATGGAGGAGGACCCGCCGCCGCCCAGCCGGCGCCTGGCCCTGGCCGCCCTCCGCGGAGACCTGGACAACATCCTGCTCGCTGCCCTGGCCCGAGATCCCCAGCGCCGTTACCAGTCCGCCGGGGCGCTGGCTGCGGACCTCGACAACTATCGCCAGCGCCGGCCGATTGCGGCCAGGCCCCGCTCCCTCGCCTACCTGGCGGCGCGCTTTATCCAGCGCTATCAGCTCGCCAGCGCGCTTATGCTGGCGGTGGTGGTAGCGGTGACCGGGTTCGGCTATGCGCTCCTCCAGCAGGCTGCGCTACTGGAGCAGGAGCGGGACTTTGCCCGCGGCCAGCTGGCTCAAACCACGGCCGTCCTGGACCTGGTGGAAGACATGTTCTCGGGGCTCGCGCCCAATAACAGACAGGGCAGAACCGTCACCGTACGGGAGATGCTGGACCGCGCCAGCGCGAAGCTGGACCAGGACCAGGACGACTTCAGCACGGCGCCGGCGGCAGTTACCGCGGTGATCAAGCGCATCATCGGTGCGACCTACAACGAGCTCGGACTGATCGACCCCGCCGCACGGCACCTGAGCGCAGCGCTCGCATTGCACCGCAGCGGCGCCGTTAACGATGCTGAGGAAAAACTGCGGGTTATCTCCAGGCTGAGCGATACCTATCATCTCGGCTTTGAGGATCAGGAGGAGCGTTTGCGTCTGAATCTCGAGGCCCAGGCGCTGAGTGAGCAGCTCTACGGTGCCGTATCGCAGGCAACGCTGGCGGCCAAAGCCGACGTCGCCAGCTCCTATCACTTGCTGGGTCGCCTGGATGAGGCCAGGGCACTGTTCGATGAAGTACACCAGCAGCGAATTTCACTACTGGGCGAGACCCATCCCGACACCATCAGCTCCCTGTCGAGGTTGGCCGTCACTGACTACTGGCTGGGGAATTACCAGACAGCATTGGCCGCCTTCGAACAGTGCCAGGCCACCGCTGCCGCCGTATTGGGGGAATCGCATACCCTCAGCCTGCAGTGTCTTGGACTCCGCGGCCTGATTCTGGAGACCATGGGCCGCTATCCGGAAGCGTTGAGCGTGCTGGAGCAGCATTTGATCCTCTCTTCGCGGATTATGGGAGGGTCCCACCCGACCACGCTCCGAACCATGCACAGCCTGGCCGACGTGTACCGAGGCCTGGAACAGTATGACGTTGCGGAGGAAACGTTTCTGGAAGCGCTCGCACTACGCCGGGAGGCGCTGGGAGACACGCACATCGAGACTCTGCAAACGGAA
>JBGTGB010000300.1:0-7453 GCA_041746975.1 Haliea sp.
TTTTGGCGGGTTGAAGTATAGTTGGAATATTTTGGGGGTTTGGGATCCCTGATATGACAAACGTTGGAGGGATTTATGGCGGTGTTATTGCTATGTCGTTGAAAGGTGGAACGTTTGTGATGCGAGGTTCGAATCCCTAAAGGTGCAAAATGCCCAAAAAAGTCCGTGAGATGAGCGCTACTGAGCTGCGTCGTATGGTAAAGCCAGGCATGTTCGCAGTGGGCGGAGTATCTGGCCTGCATGTGGTTGTGACCCACGCCGGCGCAAAGTGCTGGATTCTGCGCACAATGGTCGGTAAACGGCGCCGGGAGATTGGATTGGGTGGCTTCCCCGAAGTGCCGCTGGCGGACGCCCGAAATAAGGCCCGGGAGCTTAAGGAAAAGATACGACAGGGCATTGATCCGGTGCAGGAGCGTAAGGATCATCGTCTCAAGCTTGTACAATCTAACGCCCGTAGCCTCAGTTTCGCGGAAGCGGCCAAGCGTTGTCATGCCGTGAAAGCACAAGAGTTCAAGAACGCCAAGCATGCCGCCCAGTGGCTGACCACGCTGGAAAAGTACGTTATCCCACAGTTGGGCAATCTGCCAGTCGCTGAGATCGACACTCCCCAGGTGCTGGCGGTATTGCAGCCGATATGGGCGGAGGTGCCGGAAACAGCCAGCCGTGTACGTCAGCGTATTGCCGCCGTGTTCGACTGGTCCAGAGCCGCGAAGATCCGCACAGCGCCTAACCCCGCTGCCTGGAAAGACTGCTTGGAGCCGTTACTTCCTGCTACGGCCAAGTTACGCAAAACTGCCGGCAGGGCTCGAATGCACCATGCTGCGCTCCCTATGGCGGAGGTCCCCCGCCTTATGGCCGATCTTTCGGCTCGTAACGCCCCGAGCGCCTTCGCATTGCGATTTGCAATTCTGACCGCTGCCCGTTCCCGCGAGATACGGTTGGCAACGTGGAATGAAATTGATCTGGATGCCTCTATATGGCGCCTCAGTGCCGATCGTATGAAGGCGGACAAGCCTCATGTGGTGCCGTTGTCTCGGGCTGCAGTGGACCTCCTGAAATCGCTTCCGATGGCCAACCCTGCCGGGCTAGTATTCCCAGGCAGTACAGGTGTGGAACTGTCAGATATGGCGCTATCCAAGCTGTTGAAAGATGCGCATGCGGCAGACGTGAAGAATGGCGGCTCAGGATATATCGACCCTCAATTGGATCGGATAGCCACGCCTCACGGAACTGCCCGCTCTAGCTTCAAAGACTGGTGCCGGCAGAACAATCGATTTCCCGATGAATGGTCGGAGCTGGCGCTGGCTCACGTCAACAGTGACCAGACCAGGGCTGCATACGCCCGTGGCGAGCTTTTGGAAGAACGGCGGGGCATGATGGAGGAGTGGGGGCAATTCTGCGAGCCTCGCCGCTCAGGTGGTGGTAGTGACACATAATCTGTTCGGGCAGACTTATTTGCTACCAACACTCTCCGCTCTGGTGGTTTCACAGTGGCGTCATTGTAGTAGTCCGTGCGTGAACTTTGTGCCCGCGCACAGCTGGATGCACCGCGAGACGCTTGAGAGTGGATGTACGGCGAAGAGTGTAGCTTGACCGAGTGGATGGAGGCCACAGCCTCGGGACCGCAACTAAGCGGCAGCCTTGTTCAAAGAAAGCCTTTTCCCTTGCCCCGGTCAGCTGGTACCGCGCGGCGGATAGCCTTTCTCGCTAATATAGCTCACACCTTTTTTGATCATGTCCAGATCGGGGCGACAGAAGGGGGCGCTGGCAACGTCACTGAAATGCAGACTGCCGTCAGAACGCACGAAAAATATGCCGGGTTCCGCGAACGCGGCATCGGTTTCCTGGGCACTGAGGGGCGTTGAAATGAAGAGTCCCAGTTCACGCGCCTGTCCGATAGCGAGATCATAGGCGACGGTAATATCCAGATGCGCTTCTGCCGCAAATTTCTCGGCCTTTTCTTTGGGATCTGTCGATACCGCCACTAGCTGAACACCCATGGCCTCGAAGTCCGATTTCATACCATTCAATTGGCCCACGTACTTTTTGCAGATGGGGCAATGCAGGCCGCGATAAACCACGATCAACTGTGATTGGTTGCTGGATGGCTGACCCAGTGTTACTGATTCTCCAGTTATCGTGGGCAGGGCAATGCGGAGAAAGTCGCTGCCTGGATGTGGGATATTCCTCATTCCTGTATCCTTTTCAGGGTTGGCTGGTGGTGCAGATGCGTCAGCGTATGCACACCTCAAGTAGATGCATGTGGCTGAGTTTCGTTACAAACCGCTCATTGTCTTGATATCCCTGATGTCTCCAAGGAAATGTTCAGACTATGTAACAAACACTACGTTTCGGAATCAATGACCCCAAGCCACAGCGAATCAGAGTTAGCGCTCACGCTGACGCCTCGGAAATCTCATAAGGTAGTTGACTATGGAACAACAACGCATTGCCAATGCCCTGCTGCTACTGCGGCTGGGGGTGTTCATCGTAATGATCATGTGGACTTTGGACAAGTTTATCAATCCAGAGCATAGCGGCGCCGTATTCGAGAATTTCTACGGCATTGGTGGGCTATCGAGTACGGTGTTTATCGTAGTCGGCCTCTTGCAACTGGTGGTGGTACTGGCTTTTGTTGCCGGTTTTATGAAGCGCTGGAGCTATGGCATAGTGCTGATATTGCATGGCATTTCCACTCTGTCGTCATGGCAGCAGTATCTCGATGCCTTCAACAACCTGCTGTTCTTCGCTGCATGGCCCATGTTTGCAGCCTGTATCGCGCTCTATATGCTGCGGGATCTGGACACCCGCTGGACCATTGACGACCGGCACAAATGAACACGAGATGCAATCAATCGGGTCACTGCTTCGTCCTTTTATTGGAAACCGCTTCAATGGAGCAGATACGCCAGGGCATGGATCGCCTCAATTTTGTGCCTGTGTCAACCAGCGTTCCTGCAGCGGGTACGCTAAGTCTGCTTGGCGCCCGTTACTGTACACTCCAGGGCGTCATTGCGACGCAGCTGATGTTCTCGGACGAGAAAGGCGGCCTGGTCACCTTTTACCAGGCGGCCTACGACCCTGAGCGCTTTGGTCCGCTACCGGATATCAACCAGGCGCAACAGCCAGTTTCTGTAGTAAAAAGCGGCGTAGAGATACAGATGTGGGTGGAGCAGGGCGTAGTGATCGCGCAGGCGAGATGACCAGGATTGATGGTCCTTCCCCCGCGCTAAAAAGTAACGATGTCCAATTCATTCACAATGCTCCAGTTCGCGTTCCCGCCAGATCGAGAAGACCGCCGGCAGCACCAGCAGCGCCATGATCAGCGCGGAAACCACGCCACCCAGCAAAGGCGCAGCGATGCGCTTCATCACATCGGCGCCGGTGCCGCTGCTCAGCATGATGGGCATTAGCCCGAGGACCAACGTCAGTGCGGTCATCAGCAGCGGGCGAATACGCTGACCGGCGCCCTCGACGATGGCCTCCACCAGATCGCCGCGCTGGCGCAGACGGCCCTCACGCCGATACTGGCGCCAGGCCAGGTCGAGATACACCATCATCAGCAATCCCAACTCCACCGCCAGTCCCGCCACGGCGATAATACCCACCGCTACCGCCACCGACAGCTTGTAGTCCAGCAGCCACAGCAACCAGATACTGCCCACCAGCGAGAACGGCACCGCCAGCATCACCACCAGGGTTTCGGTGAGCGATTTGCGGTGCAGATAGAGCATCAGAAAGATCAGCGCCAGGGTGATCGGGATGAGAATCGCCAGCCGCTCCTTGGCCCGTTCCAGGTGCTGGAACTGCCCGGTCCAGGCCAGCCGGTATCCCGGCGGTAGCTCCACTCGCTCCGCCACCACCTGTCGAGCGAGCGCCACATAATCGGCGATGCCGATACCGCCGGCGACGTCCACGTGCACGAAGCCGACCAGCTGGCCGTCCTCGTTGCGGATCATTGGCGGCCCGGTTTCAAAGCGGATGTCCGCCACCTGGGCGATGGGAATGTGTGCGCCGTCGGGGGTGGCGATCAGCGATCGCTGCAGCGCCTCCAGATTGTCGCGGTAATCGCGGTTGTAACGCACCAGGATATTGTAGCGTTCGCGGCCCTCCACAGTCTGCGATACCGCCTGGCCGCCGATGGCGGTGATGATCACGTCCTGTACTTCGCCCACGGTGAGGCCGTAGCGGGCGATCTCCCGGCGGTTTACCACGAAGTCCAGGAAATAACCGCCGGTGCTGCGCTCGGCGAAGGCGCTGCGGGTATGCGGCGCGGTGCGCTCGTCCTCCAGCAATGCCTGCTCGATGCGGGTGCCGGTGGCTTCGATGGCGGCCAGGTCGGCGCCGAAAACCTTGATGCCCAGCACTGCGCGCACGCCGGTGGCGAGCATCTCGGTGCGGGTCTGGATCGGCATCCACCAGACGTTGGGCATGCCGGGGAAACGCAAGGCCGCGTCCATCTCCGCAATCAGCTTGTCCCAGGTCATGCCCTCGCGCCATTCGCTTTGCGGTTTGAGCATGATATTGGTTTCCACCATCTCCAGCGGTGCCGAATCCGTTGCCGAGTCGGAGCGGCCGATCTTGCCGAATACGCGTTGCACCTCGGGAAACTGCTTGAGCATGGCGCCCATGGTTTGCAGGGTGCGTTGCGCTTCGGTGATGGACATGCCGGGGACGGCGGTGGGCATGTAGAGGATGCTGCCCTCATTGAGCGGTGGCATAAACTCGGTTTCCATTTGCCGGTAGATCGGCACAGTGGCGATCAGTGCAAGCACCGCCACCGCGATCACCAGCCAGCGGCCATGCACGGCGGCACGCACCAATGGCGTATAGGCGCGCAGCAGCAGTCGGTTGAGACCGCTGTTGTCGCCGCGAATCTTGCCGCGAATCAACAACACCGCCAGCGCCGGCACCAGGGTGATCGACAGCAGCGCCGCGAAGAACATGGCATAGGTCTTGGTGAAGGCCAGGGGCTGGAACAGGCGGCCCTCGGTGGCCTGCAGCGCGAACACCGGCAGAAAGGAAACGGTGATGATGAGCAGCGAGAAGAAGATGCTGGGCCCCACCTCCTGCATGGCCTCGACAATCACCTGGCTGCGCGACCTGGCTTTTTCCTCCGCTGCGGCGTCCTGCATCTGCCAGAGGGCCAGTCGCTTGTGGATATTGTCGATAATCACGATTGCCGCGTCGACCATGGCGCCGATCGCCACCGCGATACCCCCCAGCGACATGATGTTGGCGGTCAGCCCCTGGTAGTACATGGGTATAAACGCCAGCAGCACCGCCACCGGCAGGGTGATGATGGCTACCAACGCCGAGCGCAGGTGCAGCAGGAAGATGATCAGCACCAGGGAGACGATCAGCATCTCCTCGGTCAGTACTCGCTGCAGTGTCGAGATGGCGCGCTCAATCAGCTCCGCACGGTCGTAGACCGGAACGATTTCCACACCCGCGGGCAGGCCGGGCTCGATTTCCGCGATCCGTTGCTTGACCCGATTGATCACCTCCAGGGCATTTTCGCCGTAGCGCATCACCACGATACCGCCCACCACCATGCCTTCACCGTCGAGATCGGCAGCGCCGCGCAGCATAGCTGGCCCAAGGCTCACGTCGGCGACATCGGCCACCCGGATGGGCGTACCACCTTCACCCAGGCCGATTGCCACGGTGTTGAGGTCATCGACCGACTGCACGTAGCCGCGGCCGCGGATCATGTGTTCGTGACCGGCGATCTCCAGGGTCCGGCCGCCGACGTCGGCATTGGATTGCCGCACTGCCGCCACCAGCCGTTTGAGCGGAATACCGAAGCTGGCCAGCTTGTTGGGGTCGACGTTGATCTGATATTCCTTCTGGTAGCCCCCCACCGCAGCAACCTCGGCCACGCCATCCACCGATTCCAGCGCATAGCGCAGATTGAAGTCCTGCAGGCTGCGCAGATCGGCGAGGCTGTGTTGGCCGCTGCGGTCTACCAATGCGTACTGATAGACCCAGCCGACGCCGGTGGCGTCCGGTCCCAGCATGGGATTGATGCCCTCGGGCAATTGGGCGGTGGCGGTGTTCAGGTACTCAAGCACCCGCGAGCGCGCCCAATAAATATCAGTGCCATCCTCGAAGATCACGTAGACAAAGGACAGACCGAAGAAGCTCTGCCCGCGCACTGCCTGCACCTTGGGCGCGGCGAGCAGGGTGGTGCTCAGGGGATAGGTAATCTGGTCCTCCACCAGATCGGGGCTGCGCCCGTCCCAGCTGGTAAATACTATCACCTGGGTATCGGACAGATCCGGAATCGCGTCCAGGGTGGCATTGCCCAGACTGTACCAGCCCCCTATCGCAGCCGCCGCTACCAGCATCAGCGTCAATCCCCAATTGCGCGCCGATGCCCCGATGACACGGGCAATCGGCCCGATTTTTTGTCCGGTGTCTTCTGGCCGCTGTACCCCGTTCACCATTGCTCCATCCCTCCCCGCAGTTTGCTCTCGGAGGCGATCAGGAAAGTGCCGGAGGTGACCACCCGGTCACCGGCGGACAGACCATCGAGAATTTCGACATAGCCCTCGGCACGCTGGCCGGTGACGACGCGCACCGGCTGTAAACGGCCGCGGCCCTGATCGACGAACACCACACGGCTATCGCCCGCCACCAGCACCGCGCCTTCGGGCACCACCAGGCGCTCGCCCAGTTCGGCCTGCAAACGCACTTCGGCATACATCTCGGGTTTGAGGGCCCCGGCGGGGTTGTCCAGGGACAGGCGCACGCGCGCGGTGCGGCTGTTGCCCTGCAGGAAGGGGTAGACGTATTCCACTCGGGCCTCAAATTGATGCCCGGGCAGGTAGGGCAGTGTTACGGTGGCGGTCATGCCCTCGCTGACCAGTGGCAGCTCGGCGTCGTAGAGCTGGGCTTCCACCCAGACCCGCGACAGGTCGGCGACCCGCATCAACGTCTGGCCCGCCTTGACCGCGGAACCCGCGACGATATGCAGGTCCACCACGGTACCGTCGCGGGGGGAGCCAATCGGCAGGTAGTCGAGGGGCTCGCCGCGTTGTTCCAGTTCGTGTATTTGCTTGTCGGCGATGCCCCACAGCTGCAGGCGCTTGCGCGCCGCCTGCAGCAGGCCATCGCCGCCATAGGCCTGCCGCATCTGACGGGCGTTGGCGGAGAGGTACTCCTGCTGCGCGGCCAGCAGCTCCGGCCCGTAGATCGAGAACAGGGTTTCGCCGCGTTTGACCCGTGTGCCGACAAAATTGGCCTGCAGTTCGCCGACCCAGGCGTCAAAGCGCAAGGTTATATCGGACAGCGCGGTCTCATCATAGGCGATGCGGCCCGCCGCGCGAATTTCGCGAGTCAATGGTCGCAATTCGGCGCTGCCGATCTGCACGCCGATCAGCTGCCGGCGCCGGGCGTCGACGGTGATGGCCGGACCAACCGCTCCGCCCAGCGCGGGTTGCTCGTCATC
>JBGTGB010000301.1:0-19800 GCA_041746975.1 Haliea sp.
GGGCCAGAACCACCGGCAGGCCCTCGGCGGCCTGGCCCATTACCAGCGAAGCCGCGGCGGCGAGTTCATCCGCCACTGCGGGCTCGGTGACCTCCAGGCGGTTGCCGAAACGATCCTGATCTCCGATCTGGTTGAACAGCGGATCCAGGCCCGCAGTGCCCAGCGCCATGCCCACGGTGCCCATGCGCCAGGCGCGGCCGGAACTGTCGTTGATAATGACCTGTGGCGTCGTGCCGCAGAGGACTGCCAGCGCTTCCCGCAGTGACGCGGCGGAGACATTGCAATCCTCCGGCAGCAGCAGCACCTGAGGGTCATCGGGCTCATTGCGAATGTTGGAGCGGTCGATGCCGGCATTGGCATGCACATAGCCGCAGCGGTGCTCGACGATAATCACGCCCGGTCGTACCCGCAGCACTTCCCGCGACTCGCGCAGGATAAGTTCCACCAGGCGCGGATCCTTGTCCGCGTCGCGGGCCAGTTCGAGAGCCCTGGGACTGGGCTCCACCTCCGCCAGGCGGCGGTAGCGCCCTTCGGCCTTGGATACGATCTTCTGCGCCAGCACCAGCACGTCACCGTCTTGCAGGTTCAGCGCATTGGCTTCCAGACTGGCGGCAATAAGTGCCGCCAGATCATCACCCGGAACGACCTCGGGAAAGTTCTCCAGAGGAATCAGCTCGAGGCGTGCGCTCATTCATGGCTGTCCAGGCCGGAAATACGGATCCCGGCGTGGCAGTTGTACTGCTTGTTGATGGTGATCAGCACCGAGGTCAGCGCCTCGGCGGCGGCGGCATTGGCGATCATGCCGGCGTGAAAACCGCGCAGACCTGCGGCCTCGACCAGCGTAATCACGGCGGCCCGGGCCTCTTTCTTGTTGCCACAGACCAGCACGTCGCAGTCCACGGCACCGGTGTCCTGCAGGTGCGCCGCGGCCACGTTCTGGAACGCGGACACTACATCCACGCCCTCGCCCAGCAAGTCCTGCGCGATCTGGCCCGCGCTGCCTTCCGGCGGCAACTGCACCCGCGCGACCTTTGGCGGCACCAGCGGCACCGTTACGTCGATCAGGATCTTGCCCTGCAAGGCCGGCGCGACCAGTTCCAGCGTGGCTTTCTGGTGGCTGAAGGGCACGGTGATGACGACGACATCGGCCGCCTCGGCCGCCGCCCGGTTTTCCATGGCTTCTACGTTCACCGCGGTGGCACCGCGCTCTGCCATGACCGCACGCAGATCATTCGCGGCCGTTTCCGCCTTGTCCTGCGTCCGCGATCCGATGATGACGCGGTAGCCGGCTTGCGCCCAGCGCCGGGCCAGGCCCGTTCCCAGATCGCCGGTGCCACCGAGGATGGCGAGCACGGGCAGTGATTCAGTTGCCATAGGTGTGATTCCTGCTTGCTTGGTGAAGGGCCTGATGGTTCAGCAAAGTCTACCGTGACCGCCTCTCTATGCCCGGAAAATGGTCGCATCACCACCGGCAATTCCCGATTTCGGGGGAAGGGGGTAGGATGCGTGGAGCCGAGGCATCTTAGGCAATTCATCTGCCGATCACAAGGTGCCCCACGACAGCAGCAAGGAGCAGGGTGACATGCACAGTCCCATGGATTTCAGCGGACGCACGGTATTGGTAACCGGGGGCGGCAAGGGTGTCGGCAGAGGCATCAGCGAGCGCTTCCTGGCGGCGGGGGCCGAGGTCGCCATCTGCGGCCGCAATCCGCCAGAGTCGCTGCCGGCCGCGGCCGGGCGCAAGGCGTTTTTCATTACCTGCGATGTGCGCCGCCACGAACAACTGGAAACTCTGGTCGATGCCATTGTCGAGCGAACCGGGCGTCTGGATGTCCTGGTCAACAACGCCGGCGGAGCACCCTACGCGGAGGCCGCGACCGCCTCCCCGCGCTTCCACGAATCCATCATCGCCCTCAACCTGACCGCGGCTCTGCACGCCGCCCAGTTGGCCAACAGGGTCATGCAACAGCAGGAGGACGGGGGTAGCATCATCAACATCGCCAGTGTCAGTACCATCCGCCCCTCTCCGGGTACCGCGGCCTACGGCGCAGCCAAGGCTGGCCTGGTCAATCTGGGGCATTCGCTGGCTGTGGAATGGGGCCCGAAGGTCCGCATCAACGCCATCGTCGCGGGGCTGGTGGAGACCGAGCAGTCGCACCTGCACTACGGTGACGCAGAAGGTGTGGCCGCGGTGGGCGGCACCATCCCGCTCGGGCGCATGGCCACTCCCGGGGACATCGGTGACGCCTGCCTGTTCCTGGCTTCACCCCTTGCATCCTATATCAGCGGCACCTCCATCGCCGTCCACGGGGGTGGCGAGAAACCCGCGTTCCTGCAGGCCGCCAATACGGGAGCCGGCTCATGACCGGGCACCGCAGCCTCGCTGGCGTCGTCCTGGCACTGGGCCTGGCCTCAGGGTGCTACGCGGCTCAGGAACCCGACGCAGCGCTGGCCGCGAACGACGCCGCCACTGCTGACTGGCCCAACTACGGGGGCGAGGACGCCAGCCAGTACAGTCCACTGGCGGAAATTACCCCGGCCAATGTGGCGCAGCTGGAACTGGCCTGGGAGCACCGCTCCGGTGACTTCAGCGACGGCAGCGGGGACTGGGGCCTGACTTCGTTCCAGGTTACCCCCATAGTCGACGGCGATACTCTTTACTATTGCACGCCCTTTGGCCGGGTATTTGCCCTTGACGCGGAGACCGGCGCCGAGCGCTGGCAGTTTGACCCCGGCGTACAGAACAAGCGCAGCGGAGTCTATCCGGCGGTCTGCCGCGGGGTGGCCCTGTGGCAGGCCAGCGATCCGGAGGAAGCCGCTGCAAGCTGCGGTCAGCGCATCCTCTACGGCACCCGCGATGCGGAGCTGATCGCCCTGGATGCAGCCACAGGCATGCCCTGCGCGGACTTCGGCAGTAACGGCCGGGTGTCCCTGCGCGAAAACATCACCGGCGGGAAACCGATGGTCTACTACCCAACCTCGCCACCCTGGGTGCAGAACGATGTCGCCGTGATCGGCGCCCTGGTGCCAGACAACGAACGCAAGGACGTACCTTCTGGTGTGGTCCGCGCCTTCGACGTCCGCAGCGGCGAGCTGGCATGGGCTTGGGAGCCGGTGCCGGACGACTACCGCGAGCGACACCGCGACAGCCTCGGCAATGCCCGCTACCACATGGGCAGCCCCAACGTCTGGGCGCCCATCGCCGGCGATCCCGCACAGGGCCTGGTATATGTGCCAACGGGCAACCCGGCACCGGACCTGTTCGCCGGTGAACGCGATGGTATCGACACCTACGGCTCCTCAGTGGTGGCCCTCGACGATCGCAGCGGTGAACTGCGCTGGTACTTCCAGACCGTGCGCCACGATGTCTGGGATTACGACGTGGCCTCCCAGCCCACCCTGTTCAGAATTCCTGGCGTAGGCGCCGGCCGCGCCGGCCTTGCCCAGGCCACCAAGATGGGGCATGTCTTCCTGCTCGACCGGGTCACAGGCGAGCCGCTGTACCCGGTGGAGGAGCGCCCGGTGCCGGGGGCTGGGGTACCGGGCGAGAAACTCTCGCCCACGCAGCCTTTTCCGACCCACCCGCCGCCGCTTCATCTGCCGCAGCGGTTGGAACCAGAGCACATGGACGGTTTCGTCTGGCTGGACAAATTGTCCTGCCAGCGGGAGCTGGCCAAGTACCGGAACGAGGGCATGTTTACCCCGCCGAGTCTGCAGGGCAGCATCCTCTACCCCAGCACCACCGGTGGTATCAACTGGGGCGGCGTCAGCATCGACCCGGAGCGGGGCCTGCTGATTCTCAACCAGATGCACCTGGCGTCGGTAGTCCAGCTGATCCCACGGGCGGATTACGATGCGCTGAACCCGGAACCGGGTTACCCCCTGGAGCACTACCCCATGGCGGGCAGCCCCTACGGCGTGCGCCGCTTTCCCCTGATGTCGCCCTTGGGTGCGCCCTGTAACCCGCGCCCCTGGGGCAGCCTGACCGCTGTGGATTTGCGCACCGGAGAAACCGTGTGGACCCAGAGCCTGGGCAATACCCGTGGCCAGGCTCCCTGGCCGTTCTGGTTTGATGCCGGCAGCCCCAACGCCGGCGGCCCCCTGACCACAGCTTCCGGCCTGGTCTTCATCGCCGCCACCACAGACTCACGCTTTCGCGCCTTTGCCAGCGCCAACGGCGAGCTGCTGTGGGAGTACGACCTGCCATTCACCGGCAACGCCACTCCCCTGAGCTACCGCACTCACTCGCAAGGTCGCCAGTTTGTGGTGCTGGCGGCGGGTGGCCACGGCTGGTCCGAGGCCGGCGATGCGTTGCTCGCCTTTACCTTGCCCGCATCCGGGAGCAATTCCCCGCAGCCCTGATAAGGAGATTTGACCCAGCTGGGGCCGGGGCTGGTTTGTACCCGGAGCCCATGACGGTATACTGACTTCTTTGACCGGAGGAAGGCGCTTGAGCCTGCTGGACAGTTACCGGGCACTCAGCGAGCGCGAGCTTCACGACCTGTTCACCGGGTTTCTGGAGGAGCTCTGCGACCACCTGCTCAGCGTGACTCCCGGGTCACAGCCTGGCCAGCCAGGGCGGGGGACAGTTGCCCAGGCCGTCACCATTCTCCAGCTGCAGCGCAAGGACATGGTGACAGCCTACCTGGAACACCTGCGCACCTTACACGCCAACCTCACACCTCCGCCCTCGGAGCTCCACCAGTGGTGGGATCTGATTGAGGAGGGTGGCACGCTTGACCTGGTCGACCTGAACGACTTCGAGGACTTCCTCGCGGTTGAGCGCATGGTCAATATCGGCGAGGACCTCTACCGCATCCCGCTGGAGGCGCTGCAGATTCGCGTGGCAGAGCTGGCTGGCGCCGATCCACTGTTGCTGCGCCTGCCCGAACACGTAGCCCAGCTGTCCCGGTCCCTGCAGCAGGTGCTGGAGGCGTTCAAAGTCCCGCAAAAGTTGACGCCAAGAATCTACGATTTTTTTGTCACCCACTTTCTGCGCCGGCTGGACGACTTCTTCACGATGCTCAACGAGCATCTGGCGCAAGGCGGAGTAAGGCCGCAGCTGGAATCCGAAATCCGTAGCCATGGCTCACTGCTGAAAAAGCTGGACAAGCCCCAACGCCGGACGTCGATCTCCCCGGCGCCCGAGCAGCAGGTGCAGCCCGCGGAGGACTCGAATGCCTACCTCGGCGCGTCCTCTGCAGAGAACCAGGTCGCCACCGCCGCCCCCGCGTCACGGCCACAGCAACTTTACAGCTCCGTGGTCAATGCCCTTAATTTCAAGCGTGAGGCAGAGGGCAACGCGGTGGCGGGCGACAGCGGGCCCGTGGCGGACGAACAAACTGTGGTCAATGTGCTGGGTCGCCTGCAGCACAGCAGCGAAGCGCTGCAGAAAATCCAGCGCGCCGGATCCATTGCCGACTACCTGATTGCCCACGCCGGAGAGGCGCAAGGCCTGGGGGCCGGCAGCGGTATCAGCATCGATAACCGCAACCAGCTGGAGATGGTTGACAGCCTGTTCGGAACCATACAGTCGCAGCTGGACGTCAGCACTGAACTGAAGCCGACCCTGGGCAACCTGCAGATTCCGTTGGCGCGGCTGGCCCTGCTCGAGCCGCATTTCTTCCTCGACCCCGAGCACCCGGCCCGCAGCCTGGTGGACAAGCTGGCGGTGCTGGCGAGCTCGGCGAATTTCCCCAACAGGATGCTCGAGACCAGGGTCGAAGCCATCATTGATGCCATCGTCAATGACTACGACCACGACGCGGGCGTGTTCGACCAGGCCCTCGCGGCAGTTGAGAAACTGGTCCAGCAGCAGGCCCACGCGCACACTCGGAACGTCGAGCGGGTCGTCAAGGCCCAAGAGGGCAAGGAGAAACTCAGTAGCGCCCGCAACGCAGTAGACGCGGTCGTGCGCCAAGCCCTCCCCGAATCGGGCGCACCGCAGGTTCTGCTGGACCTGATCGACAATGGCTGGCGCGACCTGATGGTGCTTACCCACATCAAGCAGGGCGCGGACAGCCGCGAGTGGCAGGAACACCTGCGCACCCTGGACCTGCTTGCGGCCTGGCTGGTGCAGCAACAGCAAGGAGATGTCGAAAACGACCTCATGGTTGAACGCAGTATGGAAGCAGAGCCTTTCATCGATCTGCTCGAACAGCAGGTCAGCGCCGCCCTCCCGGGCAACGTAGCGATCCAGTCTGTGCTGGACGAGCTGCGAGCCATTTTCGCTGGTGAAGCACCCATTACGGTGGCAGACGCAAGCCCGGCTGGAGTCGCGAGCGAAGTAACGATCAACAAGGCGCGGCGCAAGCGCATCGACAAAACGCTGCGACTGCGGCGCTGGGTGCGACGGGTAGAGGAACTGGAAACCGGCAGCTGGCTGAACTACCGCGACAAGGCGAAGCAGCGGCATCGCATGCAGCTGGCCTGGATCAGCGATGACCGGGAGCGCTTCCTGTTTGTCAACGATCGCGGGCAGAAAGTGGCTGAACTCGACAAGGTACAGCTGGCGCGTCAACTCAGTCGTGGGGCACAACCGCCGGCACCCGCGGACAAGCTGTCGGTGGTCGACCAGAGCATGTACGGCACACTGGAGCACGTGCAACGCACCCTCAGTTTCGCCCGCAACCACGACTCCCTGACCCGCCTGATCAACCGCGAGACCTTCGTCGAGCAATTGGGCCGGACCCTGCGCCACGCCCAGCAGCACCGTTCGCAACATGCCATGCTCTGGCTCAACATCGACCGCTTCAACCTGGTCAACGAAGTCTACGATCACATCAGCGGCGACCAGGTCCTGCTGGAATTTTCACGCCTTCTGGCGCAATTGCATGGCAAGAAGACGTCTTCGGCGCGCTTGGGCGAGGATGAGTTCGCGGTACTGCTGGTGGACCGGGACCTCGAGCAGGCCCACATCATTGCCGAAAAGATCCGCAGCGATATCGCCGGCGGTAGCGTAGAGATTGAGGGCGAGAAGGTCAGTTTCACCGTCTCCATCGGTCTCGCGCCAATTCTGGATTATAGCCCAGGTGTCGACGAGGTCATGGCCAAGGCCCGCAAAGCCATGCTGGAGGCCAAGCAGCTGGGGCGGAACCGGGTCGAGCAGTATCGCGAAAGCGAGGAGGTCGTGAAGAGCTACCGGCAGGAGCAGCGCCGCTCGCGCCAGGCCCTGGAAGAAGCGCTGGCAAGCGAACGATTTGTGCTCCGCGCCCAACCTATCGCCAAGACTGCGGTAGCCGGCCACCTGCCCCCCACCCGCCACTACGAACTGCTGCTGGCGGTGCGCGACAAGGCTGGCAACCTCAGTTCTCCCCAGGCCTTCATTGACTCCGCTGAACGCTATGGATTCATGACCCTCGTCGATCGCTGGGTAGTGCGCGAGGCCTTTCACTGGATCAGCTCCCTGATGGACGCCCAGAAAGTGGTGCCCAACCTCGCCATCAACCTGTCCGGTGCCAGTGTCACCGACGATGCTTTCCTCGACTACCTGTTCGAGCAAATCTCCGAATTCGGCGTCGGCACCAACCGCCTCTGTTTCGAAATCACCGAGACCGGCACCATCGCCAATCTGGTCAAAGCAGCGGACTTCGTCCGTGCGTTCCGCAATATCGGCTGCAAGTTTTCGATCGACGACTTCGGCACCGGTCTGGCCAGCCACAACTACCTGCGCGAGTTGCCGGTAGACTATGTTAAGATCGATGGCAGCTTTATCACCAACATCCACGAAAACCGCAATAATTATGCGATGGCACGCTCCATCAACGACCTGGCCCACTTCCTGGGCCAGGAAACCATTGCCGAGTCCGTTGAAAACGAGGCCATCATCGCAAAACTGCAGGAAATCGGGGTTGATTACCTGCAGGGTTGGGGCATCGGGCGGCCCAAGCCTCTCGCGGAAGTGGCTCTTGACCTCCTGAGCATCGAAAAGTGAGCGGGCGCGAGTCGGGGATGACAGCCGCCATGCTGGCAGCAATTCCCGCAGGCTACGACGAGCTGATAGCGGCCCTCTACCGCGGACCGCTGGAAAGCCAACCCTGGGCGTCGGCCCTGCCGGCACTGCGCGAGCTGATCGACTGTCACGTTGTCTCTCTGGTACTGCGGCCGCCGGCAGAGGACGACCGTGGTGTTATCCTCAACAGCGTGCGCCCACGCAGTGAGGATCCTCAGCCTAAGGGGTTGTCGGATCCCGCCGACTGGGAGGTAACCGCCTACCGAGAGCAGTTCTTTTCCCTGGACCCTTTTGTCAACCTGCCGCCGGACCGTGTGGTGGCCCTGGAAGACATCCTCAGCGACGAGGAACTGGTTGCCTCGGAATACTATGAACAGTACCTGAAATCCGCGGGCCTGTTCCGCATTCTCGGTCTCGATGCTGTCGAGCCCGGTGGCATGCTGGCCCGCCTGCGTTTCTCCCGGCGCCGCAATGAGCCCCGGTTCAGCGAAGACGAACGCAAGCTGCTCGCACGCATCGCGCCACATTTACGACTCTCCATACAGCTGTATGCCACCCACAGCCGCACCGTCTCCGAGCGCAACCTTTATGCGGGTGCGGTGGAGCAGCTGGCGGTGGCCACGATTGTCCTGGATGAACAGGGCCGCATCCTCAGCACCAACACCATCGCCCGGGCGCTGCTCGACGAAGGCAACGGACTGAGCGTGCGTGGACAGCAACTGGTCATCGAGGGCCGCGACAAGAACCGGGAGTTGCAGGCAGCACTGGAAACCATAATCAAGGCCCAGCATCGGGGTGAAACCTCGGTAGTACGGGCGTTGCGCGTCCCCCGCAGCGGTGGCCACTCCCAGCTCGGCCTGGTGCTGCGGCCGGTGCCCGTTCCGGAGTGGGGTGAAGGTCAGTCCAGCCCCTGCGTAGCGGTGTTCATCTCCGACCCGGAGCTCAACGAAACCGCGTCCCAGGTCACCCTGGGGCAGCTCTTCGACCTGACCCCCGCCGAGGCCAACCTGGCGATATTGCTGTCCCGGGGCCTGAGCCTCACCGAAGCATCCGAGGCACAAAACATCTCCCCACACACCGCCCGCGCCCAGCTGAAATCCATCTTTGCCAAAACCGGGGTATCCCGCCAGGCAGAACTGGTGCGACTGGTACTGAAAAGCGTGGCCTCCCTGGGGTGAAGCCTCGGCCGGGGCCGGGGGGCCCGGGTTCAGGGGCGTGGTCATATGCTTTATACTTCAGCTGCAATTCTGTCCAGGGGGACACCATGTCAGCGCACCTTCAGGACGTCACCGAAAGCGCACCTTTCCGACCCTGTACCCACGAGTACAAGGTCAGCTGCGACACCTGCAGGCTGAGCCGCATCTGTCTGCCGCTGGCACTGAACGGCAGCGACCTGGAACAGCTGGAAAATATCATCCAGCGCAGTAAGCCGCTGCAAAAGAACGAGCTCCTGTACCATGAGGGTGCGCCTTTTCAGTCTCTCTACGCAGTGCGCTCCGGTGCCATGAAAGGCTACCGAACCACCAACGATGGGCGCGAACAGGTGACCGGCTTCTATTTCCCCGGGGAAATCTTCGGCATGGACGGTATCAGCGAAAGCGCCCACGCCTCGTCGGCGCGAGCGCTGGAGACCTCGGCCATCTGTGCCATTCCCTTCGATTCCCTGGAAAAGCTCAGCGCCATCATGCCGGGTCTGCAGAGACACCTGTTCCAGCTCATGAGCCGTGAAATTACCGAGGACCAGCTGCTGATTACCCTGCTGAGCAAGAACTCTGCCGATGAACGGCTAGCCACCCTGTTGCTGAGCATTTCCCGGCGCAACGCCCGCCGCCAACTGAGCGCAAGCCAGTTCCGCCTGCCGATGTCGCGGGTGGACATCGGCAACTACCTGGGTTTGACCGTGGAGACCATCAGCCGCGTTTTCAGCCGGATGCAGAAAAGCGGCGTTTTGCGGGTGGACAACAAGGAAATCGAGATTCTCGATCAGCAGGCGCTGCGGCTGGCGGCAAATATCGCCGCCTGACAGTCGGCATCACTCCCAGGGATGTTCCAGCCACATACCACAGCCCTGCAATTCCTGCCCATCCAGCAGGACCCGAACCGTGTGGGAGAAGCTACTGTCCGCCATGGTGTCGGTACAGAACTCGTGGCGGATATCGATGCGCAAATCATTGCTATCGGTTACTGCGCGGTAGGTTTGCTCGCTGTCACCGTTATGCTCGGCTTCCACCCAGGGACTCAGCACGCGACGCATACCGTAGTCGCCGACGAACAGGATTTGCCGGTCGCGTCGCATTTCCAGATGCCATCCCGGTTAAAGCGCGCAAGCGACTTGATCCTTGAAACCGCAGCCTCGTGAATTATAGCGCACGGTGAGGGTCACATACCCGGATCGCTCAGGATGCGAGGCAGATTGCCCTGCCGTGATCGTGGGGCTCGACCAGGGTCTCGTGCAGGCTCCTGATCGCCAGTTCGTAGTCGTCATCGTTGACAATGAACTGAATGTCGACCTGGCGCATGGACTGGTGGATAGCGAGCACGCTGACGTCGCGTTTTGACAGCGCCGCGACGGTGCGGGCGAGCAGACCGGGCACCTGCATGTCACTACCGATAGCGGAGACAATGGCGACCTTCTGCTCACGGATCTCTGCTTCGGGGAATATTTCCTGCAGCACGGTCTTGATCCGCTTGACCGTTTTCAGGTTGGTATCCAGATAGTGGGTTACCGTATTGGCGTTGATATCCTTGCCGACAACGTGCGCCTTGAAGCGCTGCACATTGCGCAGGATCTCGGTGTCGTAGTGGCCCACAATGCCCGCCATGTCCTGATCAAACAGCTCCAGCGCGTAGACACCGCGACAACCAGCGATGATCTCGACACAGGCGGTGTCGCTGACGTAGTCGCGAGTAATCAGGGTGCCGGCGTGTTCCGGCTCAAAAGTGTTCTTGACCCGCAATGGAATGTCGTTCTGGCGCAAGCCCTTGGCGGCCTTGGGGTGAATCGCCTCCATACCCAGATTCGCCAGCTGGTCGGCCACATCATAGTTGGTGCGGCCGATGGGCACCGCATTGTCCACACCTACCAGCCGCGGATCGGCGCTGCTCAGGTGGAACTCCTTGTGAATAATCGCTTCCCGCGCGCCGGTAAGCACGGCGATACGGCTGAAAGTCATCTCGCTGTAGCCGCGATCGAACTGGCTTATCAGACCCTCGCTGCAGTAGGCATAGCCGGTCACGACAGGGAGCTCGTTTTCCAGATCGATATCGGCGAAAGCCTGTTGTATGCACGCGTCCAAAGGCATGCTGCCCGGAGTCTGCCAGCCGGACAGATCCACGAAGGTGGCGTTGAGACCATCGCGCCGGAGCAGCCACGCCATGTTCCAGGCACTGTGCGCCTCACCGACACTGGACAGCATTTCACGCACCGTAACCAGATGGTCCTCTACCGAAAAATGGCCGTGGCCACAGAGGCTGTGCAGGTCCTCCAGGCACTTGCGGGCATTGTCGAGACGCTCGCCGATGAAAGCATTGGCGTCCGCCAGTGACTCCTCGTCGCCAAACAGACCGGCGTTGATAGCGAGCATATCGTCACGTACGGCGTCCAGCGCCTCTTCCCAGCTGCGGTCCTTGAAGCTGCTCGCAAACAGCCCATAGACCCCAGGCTTACCGTCCTTCTTGTGTTCCAGCAGCTTGTTGGTGATACCGCCATAAGCGGACACCACGAATACGCGCTGGTAGACCGTGTCACCGTTACGCTGGCCGAACACGATGCTGTCACGCACGGCGGCGTAATTGCTCATCGATGTGCCACCGATTTTTTCTACGGTATGCCTGTTCACGACACCCCCTGTGCTACCGCTGGTTTTCGCCGGCGGTTGTCGTTTCGTGATATCTGTAACCCCTGCCACACCGTCACCTCCGCACCAGATCAGTTTCCATGTCTCGTAGAATCATTTTTGGGTTCCTCTGGCTCAAGCGGTTTTGCGGAACCGATCTGCAGCGGAAACGCTGTAGTCTTCCTCGAAGAAGTCCACGGTTTCAGGGATTTCACCCTCTGACGCGCAGACCTCGGCAATAGCCTGCTCGACAATGTCGATACCGCGCTTCAGGTTCTCATCGGAAATTGTCAGGGGGCAGAGGAACTTGACTACCTGATCTTCCGCGCCACTGGTTTCGATCATCAAACCCTTGGCGAATGCCTTGCGGGTAATGCGTGCCGCAATGTCGCCATTCACACAGTTGATGCCCTGAAACATGCCGCGACCGCGGGTGGTGAAGTTGCCCTCACCATAACGGTCGACAATCGTCTGCAAGCGCCCGGAAACATAGCGAGCCTTGGCCTGAACCTGGTTCGCAAAGCTGTCATCGGACCAGAAGTGATCTATCGCTGCCTTGGCGGTGACAAAAGCCAGATTGTTGCCGCGGAACGTACCGTTGTGCTCTCCCGGCTTCCACTGATCCAGCTCAGGGCGAATCAAGACCACCGCGAAGGGCAGGCCATAGCCGCTTAAGGATTTGGACATGGTGACTATATCCGGGGAAATACCCGCCTCCTCGAAGCTGAACCAGGTACCGGTGCGGCCGCAGCCGGCCTGAATGTCGTCTACGATAATCAGCACGTCGTGCTTGCGACAGACAACTTCCAGGTTGCGCAGCCACTCGAAGCTGGCAGCGTTGATACCGCCCTCGCCCTGCACTGTCTCCACCAGAACCGCTGCGGGCTTGTCGATACCACTGCTGGAATCCGACAACACCTTGTCCAGATAGGCGGTAGTGTCGACCCCCTCGCCCAGATAACCGTCATACGGCATGCGACTGCTGCCGCTGAGACTAACGCCCGCGGCACCACGGTGATGGGAATTACCCGTGGTGGCGAGCGAGCCCAGGCTGACACCGTGAAAACCATTGGTAAAGGAAATGACGTTCTCGCGCCCGGTCACATTGCGCGCCAACTTCAGCGCCGCATCCACCGCATTGGTGCCGGTGGGACCAGTAAACTGCACCATAAATTCCAGATTGCGCGGCTTGAGAATCTTCTCATTGAAGGTTTCCAGGAACTCCGCCTTGGCACGTGTGTGCAGGTCGAGGCCATGACTGATCCCGTCCGCCTCGATGTAGGCCAGCAACTTTTCTTTCAGCAAGGGGTTGTTGTGCCCGTAGTTGAGGGTGCCGGCACCCGCGAGGAAATCCAGATATTCCTTGCCTTCATCGTCGTACAGGAATTCGCCCTGGGCGCGGTTGAAAACGCGCGGGAAGGCGCGCGCGTAACTTTGTACTTCCGATTCAATTTCTTCAAAAATTTTCATGGGGTAGTCCTTTCTCCATTGAATAACAATCTTGCTTGCGGCTTGGTGTGAATTCAGTGCGCGACAGCGCGCATGGGCTGCTGCCGGAAGGGGCCTATCCGAGCCAGCATTTCCGTGTCATGCGTCCCCGCGAAGTGCTGCTGGCGATCAAACATGACGCTGCGCTCCAGCCCGGCATCTCGCTTGCGGGCAAAACTCTCGAACAACGCCCAGGAAGCGTCGTTATCGGCGGTTACTGTGGTCTCCAGGTGGCGAATGTCCTCGTTGCCCGGGCGGTCGAGAATCGCCGCGAGCATGCGCCCTGCCAGGCCCTGGCCGCGGCCCTTTTCGCTGACTGCCACTTGCCAGACGAATAAAGTGTCGGAGCGTGTCGGAATACGGTGCCCGGATACAAAGCCCACGATTTCTCCTTCTGCCTCGGCGATAACCGAAGTCTCGGCGAAGTGCGCACACTGAATGAGGTTGCAGTAGGTAGAGTTGGTGTCCAGCGGCGGACATGCCGCGATAAGCTGGTGCACCGCCAAACCGTCGCTGTCGGCCGGCGTGCGCAATGTCAGGGTCAGACTCATACAATTGCCTCTATATTCTTTAGACAGCTAAACATTATACCAGCGCAGAGCCTGGATATTAACCCGCTATGTTGTGTTTTTTCGACGCATATTGACTCTTTTTAAGAATAATCAAGGGTATTTACGTTATTTGGCCGCTAACTATTTAGACTGTCAAGCCGGTACCGAACAGAAACAGAGCACTTTTAGCGTGACCGCAGTTCGCTTTGGCAACTAACGCCGAAAGACAGGCCGGAGTTACACTATGCTGGTTTGTGCAGCCAGGGGAGACACACTGTTGGGCAGGATAGATGAAGTGCTGGTTGCCTTGCGGCGGGTGATACGGGCGACAGACCTGCACTCCAGCCACCTGGCCAAGACTACCGGCCTCACCGCGCCGCAAATCCTGCTACTGCAGACCATTCGCGACCGCGGTGAGGTCACTATCGGCGAGCTGGCCACGGATATAAGCCTCAGTCAGGCAACCGTCACCACCATTCTCGATCGGCTGGAAAAACGCGGTTTGGTGTACCGACAGCGCTCCATCACGGACAAGCGCAAAGTGCATGCCCACCTCACGGAAGAGGCTCAGGAAGTGTTGAAAACTGCGCCGATTCCGCTGCAGGAACAGTTCACCCGGCAATTTGAGGGCCTGCAGGAGTGGGAACAGACCATGATCATCTCGTCCCTGCAGCGCATCGCAAAAATGATGGACGCCGAGCACATCGACGCTTCACCGGTACTGGATGTAGGGTTACTTGACCGCCACGAAAACGGGGGCGCCTAGCCGGCAGCTGCGTCCCGCTCCCGCGCCATATCCAGCGCCAGGTCCTCGATCATGTCTTCCTGGCCGCCCACCGTGCGCCGTCGACCCAGTTCCACCAGGATGTCCCGCGATGACAGCCCGTACTTGGCCGCACTGCGCTTGGCAAACAGCAGGAAGCTGGAGTAGACCCCGGCCCAGCCCAGAGTCAGGGAATCCCGGTCCACCCTCACGATATGGTCCATCAGCGGCACGATCAGGTCCTCGGCCACGTCCATGGCCTTGAACAGGTCGACGCCGGTTTCCACGCCCATGCGATCACACACGGCCAGGAACACTTCCAGCGGCGTATTGCCGGCACCGGCACCCAGGCCAGCCAGGGAGCCGTCGATGCGATTGGCCCCCGCCTCCACTGCCGCCAGCGAATTGGCAATGCCCATCCCGAGGTTGTGGTGGCCATGAAAACCCAGCTCGGTCGCCGGCTTCAGCTCCTGCCGCGCCAGCTTCACCCGGGCCGCCACATCGTCCGGCAGCATGTAACCGGCGGAGTCGGTGATGTACACGCAGTTGGCGCCGTAGGACTCCATCAGCTTGAGCTGCACCAACAGCTCCTCCGGTTCGATCATGTGCGCCATCATGAGGAAGCCGACGGTGTCCAGGCCCTTGATCTGCGCCGCCATGCTGATGTGCTGCTCCGAGACATCGGCCTCGGTGCAGTGCGTGGCCACCCGGATCGTACCGATTCCGCAGTCCACAGCCATCTGCAGGTGGTCCACGGTACCGATACCCGGCAACAGCAGGGCCGATACCTTGGCCCGCTTCACCACCTTGCAGACCGCGGTCAGGTATTCCTCGTCGCTGGCGGCAGGGAAGCCGTAATTCACCGAGGCACCGCCCAGGCCGTCGCCATGGGTCACTTCGATCAGGGGAATGCCGGCTTCATCCATCGCCACGGCAATCTCGACCATCTCGCTGACGGTGATCTTGTGCTGCTTGGGGTGCATGCCGTCGCGCAGGCACATGTCGTGGACGGTGATCTTTTTGCCTTGCAGGTTCATCATCTGTTCTCCTGGAACATTCTCTGATCTGTTGACAGGGCGTTCAAAAAGCCCACTGAAGCTTTGATCCAGCCCCGGGCATGCCGACCGCTGTGGAGCTTGCTGGACACGCCGTAAACCCATCCATGGGGGCTTGTGTTCGACATCCATGTCTCACACAGTCCAGCAAGCCCCACACCGCCCGGCACGCCCTTTTGTGCCTGTATCAAGTGTCGTGGCTCAAGTCTTCTGCGGTAACCCAGTCTCACACAGCATAGATTCAGGTGCATCAAGCCCGAGCATACCACTCAAGCAGGCGTCACTGCCGGTGTGCGCTCTCCGGGACCGTATGCGACATGAATGTCGCATCCGAGCGTCCATGGATGGATTCACAGCGTGTCCCGGAGGGCGCGCAGCGGCAGTGACGCCGTTTTCGAAGTGCCAGTACGTCTGCTATCGCCTATCACGCTGCCACTGGCACAAACGTTCCCGCAAGAATCTGCTCCGCATACATCTCCGCCGTCCGCAGCCCCGCCGCGGTCATGATATCCAGGTTACCCGCATAGCGCGGCAGGAAATCACCCAAACCGGCGACTTCCATATAAATGCTGACCTTGTTGCCGTCGAATACCGGGCCGTTCTTCAGGGTATAGCCCGGCACGTATTTCTGCACCTCGGCCACCATGTCATGAACGGATTTGGTAATCGCATCCTGGTCAGGCTCGTCCACGGTCAGGCAGTGGATGGTGTCGCGCATGATCAGGGGTGGCTCGGCTGGGTTGATGACGATGATCGCCTTGCCTTTCTGGGCCCCGCCGACCTGCTCCACGCCGTTGGCGGTGGTGCGGGTGAATTCGTCGATATTCTTGCGGGTGCCGGGGCCCACGGACTTGGAGCTCACGGTGGCGACGATTTCGCCGTAGCTGACTGCTTGCACGCGGCTGACGGCGGCGACCATGGGGATGGTGGCCTGCCCGCCGCAGGTAACCATATTTACATTCATCGCCCTGGCTGCAACCGCGTCGTGCAGGTTCACCGGGGGAATGCAGAAAGGGCCGATGGCAGCCGGGGTCAGGTCGATCATGACCGCGCCCTGCTCGTTCACCTTGCGGCTGTTGTCCGCGTGCACGTAGGCCGAGGTGGCATCGAAGCAGAGCTGGATCTTGTCCGCCTGCATGTGCGGCACCAGGCCGTCGACGCCGTCGCAGGTGGTCTTGATACCCATTTCCTTGGCCCGGGCCAGGCCGGGAGAGTCAGGATCCACACCCACCATCCACACGGGCTCCACCAGCTCGCTGCGCATGGCTTTCATCAGCAGATCGGTGCCGATGTTGCCGGGGCCGATGATGGCCGCCCTGATTTTCTTGCTCATGATTGCGTTTCCATTATCTCGAATGAGTTGCCGCTGGGGAGATTATACAAAACGGCAGCTACAGCCGCCGATGCCGTCGATCTCCAGGCGCATCTCGTCACCCGCCACCACGGGAATCAACGGCGCCAGAGAGCCGGAGAGGATAACCTCGCCGGCCTTGAAGGGAATCCCCAACTCCCCCAGGGTATTGGCCAGCCAGGCAACTGCGGTCAGCGGGTTGCCCTGTACCGCACTGCCGAGGCCCTCGGAGTGGTACTCGCTGTTTTTCCAGATCGTCATTTTCAGGTTCGGCAGATCATGGTCCCGCGGGTCCACTGCGTTCTTGCCCAGAACGTAAACACCGCAGGAGGCGTTGTCCGCCACCGTATCCTGGATCTTTATCTCCCATTTGCGGATCCGCGAATCAACGATCTCGAAGCACGGCATGATGCTCTCGGTGGCGTCCAGGACGTCCTGCTCGGTTACGCCCGGGCCCTGCAGATCCTTCTTCAGGCGGAAAGCGATTTCACCCTCGGCACGGGGTTGGATCAGATGCCCTGCGATAGGAATATCAGCGCCGTCGGGATATTCCATGGCATCGGTGAGAAAGCCGAAATCGGGCTGGAACACGCCGAGCATGTCCTGCACCGGCTTGCTGGTGACGCCGATTTTCTTGCCCACCACCCGCTCGCCGTCGCGTTCCAGGCGCTGCCGCAGCATGTGCAGGCTGATGTGGTAGGCATCATCGATGCTGATATCAGGCGCGCGCTCGGTCAGCGGTGCCAGGGTCTGGAAATCGCGCAAGGCACGATAAAGTTCGTCCCCAAACCGGGCGATTTTCTGCTTATCCATGTTGCAGGAAATCCAGACACTGCCGGTTAAACAGATCCCGGTGCTCGACCATCACCCAGTGGCCACATTCGGACAGCAGGACCAGCTGCAGGTGCTTGACGTTTTTCGCCAGCGCCATGATACCGCTCTCGGGCATCATGCGTTCGTTTATGCCCCAGAAACCGAGCACCGGGCAGTTGATTTCGTGCAGCCGATCAACCAGAACCGGGACCTTCATGCTGGCAATCACGTGCCCGTTCATGATCCCCATGATCTGCATGCGCTCGCTGACCAGTTCGTCGGTAGCATGGCGCGGATCGTACATCAGGCCGGTGGCAAACAGGTCTTTCATCACCTCGTGGGTCACGGGCTCGCCGGAACCAAACACCTTGAACATCTTCTGCATGCCGGGCATCTGCTGGTATTCGTGCATCTCGCTGAGGCCGCCCGGCGCCATCAGGATAAGTTTGGCGACCAGTTCCGGGTGCGCCAGCGCCAGCCCCAGCGCTACCACGCCGCCCAGGGAATTGCCCACCAGGCTGCAGCGGCTGACGCCAACTTCGTCCAGGGTCTGCTTGATACACTGGACAAAAAAATCCAGGGTATGGTCGACATCATCGGGCTTGTCGGAAAAACCGTAACCTATATGGTCTATAACAATGCAGCGGTAGCCGGCATCCGCGAGTACCGGAAAATTGCCCTTGAAGTTGCTGTAGCCGCTGGCACCGGGGCCGGAGCCGTGCAGAAACACCACAACCTCTTCGCCCTTGCCCTCATCCAGGTAGTGGATACTGTAGCCGTTGGCGCACTCGGCGTACTTGCCTTCTGGCAGTAGTCCCTTGGTTCCCATTCTTTTCCCCGTTTTTCCCGTAATCAGACAGCGTAGTCGCGATTTTCCTCACCGAACAACATGCCACCCATATTGGCGGCGAACGGCGCCGAGTGGTTGGCAACATGGGCCTGACTGGCAAGTATGTCAAGATGGCGCGCCAGCAGCTCGCTGCCAACCCGAATTCCGCCGCTGCCGGCTGCCTTGAGCATCTTGCCAGAGAGTTCCAGGCAGCGGTCGGCCACCACGGCAGAGTCATAGCGATAGCGCACACGATCCTCAACCGGGATCGGCTCACCGGCCCGGGTGCAGCTCATCATGGCGTCGAAATTCCGCAGCATGGTGAGTTTCATTTCTTCCATTGCAGTCCTGACGTCAGCGGCCAGCTGCCTGGCAAAGGGGTCGGCACTCATCGGCGTGGGGCCCACACGACGGGTCTTGGCCACGTCGATGAAATCCTCCAGTGATCCCTCTAGTGCCCCCAGCGTCGCTGTGCAGACGGCGCGCACGAACACCTGCATAAACGGCATCCGGTATAGGGGCGCGTCATTGACCGCATTGCCGGGATTGTCACAGCGGTAGCCATCCAGGGAGCGGTGTGTACGGTGTTCGGGCACAAACGCATCCTCCACCACGATGTCGTGGCTGCCGGTACCCTGCAAACCCACCACATCCCAGTTGTCGACAATGCGATAGTCACTGATCGGGACCAGGAAAGTGCGGTAATTCATCATGTCGAACGGTGCTTCCGACGTCGGCACCACGGCGCCGAGAAAAGCCCACTGGCAATGTTCACTGCCGGAAGAGAAACTCCAGCGGCCACTCAGGCGGTAGCCTCCCTCCACCGGCTTCACCTTGCCTACGGGCGCGTAGGAGGACGAAATCAGCACTGAGGGATCATCCCCCCAGACGTCCTGGGCGGCGCGGTCATCGAATAAAGCGAGCTGCCAATTGTGTACCGCGACCACGCCCAACACCCATGCACTGGACATGCAGTGCTTCGCGACTTCCAGCCCCACAGTGTAGAAAACCTGGGGGTCCATCGCGTAGCCGCCCCACTGTTCGGGCTGCAGTATCTTGAAAAAGCCCGCCGCCTGAAAGTCGGCAATCGTCTCCGCCGGCACCTTGCGCTCAGCCCGGCACTGCGCAGCACGTTCGCGCAGCACGGGGCCCACGGCCCGGGC
>JBGTGB010000302.1:0-3485 GCA_041746975.1 Haliea sp.
TAGGCGGGTTTGGGAAACGGGTCGTGCCAGCTGGCGCGGTGGCGGCCGTTGCCCAGAGTCTCCAGCGCCAGCGGGTTGCCGTTGCTCAGCAGCACCGGGTAACGGGTTTGATCGGCCTCGATGGTAACGTGGAACTCGGCCATCACATCGGGGCGGTCCAGGTACCAGGTGATCTTGCGGAACCCTTCCGCCTCGCACTGGGTGCAGAACATGGCGCGGGACTTGTATAAACCGTCCAGGGAGGTGTTGTCCTGGGGCCTGATCCGAACCTGGCTGCGCAATTGAAACGAATCGGGGACAGTGGGGAGCGTCAGGCGCTCAGCGCTGAGCTTGTACTCCTCGGGAGTCAGCTCGCGTCCGTCCAGCGCCAGCGACAGCAGCTCCAGCTCCTGACCATGCAATTCCAGCGCGGCCCCGGGCTCACTTTCCGGATTGCGCCGCAGGTGCAGACAGGCGCTGACCAGGGCGTGATCTTCCCGGAGATCAAAGGCCAGTTCGGTGCGTTCAATCAGAAACGCCGGGGGCCGATACTCTTTCCGGTGAATAACTTGCGGCTGTGCATCGCGCATGGCTTACCTCAGTGTTGTGACAGGGCGACCTGGTAGCCGCCGAATTTGCGAAGATTGATGACTCCGGTATCCAGAATCAGGTACTGACCCTTGATTCCCAGCAGGGTTCCGGCCACCAGTGGGTCCTTGTCGAAATTGAGCGAGGTGACCTTGGCCGGGTATTCCAGCACCGGGTAGTCAATAGGGGTTATTGGCTGCTGCTCCAGCACCATGAGTGCCTGCAGGCCGTGCAGCTGCTGCAATGTAGTGATTTCGCCGGCGCACACCGCCATCAGCCGCTGCCGCTCCGACTCCAGGTCGGCGGGCTCGGAGGGCCCCCTGAGCATCGCCTGCCAGTTGGTCTTGTCGGCAATATGTGCTTTGAATACGCTCTCCACCAGCCCGGACTGAAAGCGACTCGCGACCCGCAGAATCGGCATCGCCTGAGTTGCTCCCTGGTCCATCCAGCGGGTGGGAACCTGGCTGTGGCGAGTAATACCGACCTTGAGCCCGGAGGTGTTGGCCAGATACACAAAGTGGTCGATCATGCAGTTCGCGTCGCCCCATTCCGGTTCTCGGCAGGTGCCCAGATGATGGTGGCACTTTTCCGGGCTGATGATGCAGCTGTCGCACTGAGCCAGACGGCGAAAGCAGGGGTAGCAATAGCCCTGGTTGAAGCTCTTTTTCGTGAGGCGGTCGCAGTGCACGCAGTTGATTGCGCCGAGGAACTCCAGCTGCAGCACCTGCCCCAGCAGCCCATTGAGTGGCACCCGGCTATCGCCCAGTGACATCTCGTAGGCTACCGGGGCTTCAAGCCGGGTTTTCATCTTGCGCAGGGCCCCGCGAGCCAGCTCAGTCGCCATCGCTATTGGCCGCCGGGCGGGTCACGCCAGTGCAGGGGTTCGGGTTGCGGAGTGTCGCAGCTACTGCTGGCCTTACTGCCTTTATCGATGTAGCCAATACGCTGTTCCGGCGGCAGGTGACGTTCACCCCAGGCGATCAGCGCCTGCAGGGCGTTGGCACGCTGCCCGGAGGTGACCGGGCGCCCGTCTGGCCAGCGGCCCAGTTCCACTGAGCGTTTCAGGCTCTGATAGATTTCCGGGGTGAGCTGGCTGATGACGTCCTCGTATTCCATGACGACTCCGAAGCGGAAAAGCCGCGTAGTATAACCGCCCGGGCCAGTCCCTGTCCCCCGTCAGCCAGGCCAGGCCACAGCCAACACACGGTAAAAAGAGCTTGCCAAATTGGGTTATTGCTATGGCAAGGCTTTCTGAGAGACAATTTGGGCAAACCTTCTACAGGAAAATCGGTCATGCAGACCGATCCAGTGGGGAACGCGTTACTCGCCGCTTTGCCGCAAAAGACGAAACAGCGGATTTTTCCGCTGTTGCACAGGGTCGAGCTGCCGCTTGGCCAGGAAATCTATGCAGCGAGCGAGCAGGAGGCCTGGGTCTATTTCCCGGTCGACTGCATTATCTCTATTCTCTACGTAACGATCGACGGTCATTCTGCCGAAATCTCGCTGGTGGGCTGCGATGGAGTCGCCGGCATCGCGGTATTCCTGGGCGGAGGTAGCACGCCCACCGAAGCCATCGTGCAAAGCGCAGGCTCGGCCCACCGGCTTTCGGCGGCGGATATCAGGCGCGAATTCGACACCGACCCGGCCATGCGCAGGCTGTTGCTGCGCTATACTCAGGCTCTGATCACGCAAATGGCCCAGACCGCAGTGTGCAACCGACACCATACCATCCTGCAGCAGTTGGCTCGCTGGCTATTGCTATCCATTGACCGGTTGCCATCCAGCGAATTGACCATGACCCAGGAACTAATCGCCAACATGCTGGGGGTGCGCCGGGAAGGCGTGACCGAGGCGGCCGGTAAACTGCAGAAGCTGGGCATAATCCACTACGTGCGCGGGCACATAACCGTGCTTGATCGCCACAAGCTGGAAGGTCTGAGCTGCGAATGCTACCGGGTCGTCAAGGATGAAAGCGATCGCCTGACGGCTTACTCGAAAACCTTCTAGGACGCGCCCGAGCCGGGACTGGCCCGCGACAGCAGGGCCATGCCGGCACCCAGTAACGCACCCGAGAGCAACCCGCCCACGTGGGCCGCGTTGGCGATGGCACCAAAACCCAGCACTTCTACCAGGCCCACCATACATAGCAGCAACCAACCTACCATCAACAGCATGATGGGCCGGCTGGGCTCGAAAGCCCAGCGCGGCTGCAGGCGAGCTGCGACAAAGCTGAAGCCGAGCAATCCATATACCACCCCGGACATGCCACCAAAGATGGATGGCCCCGCGAACAGGTACTGGCAGGCGTTCGAGATCAGGGCAATAGCGAAAAACAAGCCAAGCATATGCACAGAGCCCAGGGTACGCTCCACCTTGTTGCCCAGTTCCCACAGCCAGAGGCTGTTGAACACGATATGCAACCAGCCGAAATGCAAAAAGGCGGGCGTGAGCAAACGCCAGTACTCAGCGCCCATGCTGCCAAAGCTGATAGCTCCGCCTTCCAGGCTGAAGGGGGCAAAGGTGAACAGGGCCAGCCACTCCATGGGCGCGCGCAAATACACCAGCAGAAAACCGGCCACACTGAGTGCCATCAGCAACAGGGTGACGGGCGCGGACAGCACTCGTTGCACGCTGGAAACCCGCTGCCCCGCCGGGGACGCTCCTGGGACAATGTCCACCTGCAGGTCGCCCGCGCGCCAGGCCTCGTAAAGATTTCTCACTCCCTCGGCCTGGGCCTGATCAGCCACCTCCAGCACTTGCTCGCCCCCGGCTTCATAGACACGGTGTGGGACCCGCCGCTGTTGCAGCAGCACCAGAAAGGGCAGCAGATCTTCACTTGCCGGCACCCGTAGCACCGTGAAACCCCGCGCCATCAGTTCCCCAGCGCTGTGCTCCAGCGCAGTTTGTCCCTGCAGCTG
>JBGTGB010000303.1:0-19003 GCA_041746975.1 Haliea sp.
GGAGCAAACTGGACACAGGTGGAGGGCGAAGCCATCAGTTTACGACCCTCCCAGTCGCAGTCCACCTGCTGGTGGATGTGGCCCCAGAGGATACCGCGTACGCCGGGGTAGTCCGCGAGCACCGCAAACAGCTCGTCGGCATCCACCACCATCTGCTCATCCAGCCAGCGACAGCCAATAGTCACCGGCGGATGGTGTAGGCAGACCAGGCTGAACAACTGCTCACGGGCCGCTTCGTCAAGCGCCTCGCGCAGCAACGCCAGTTGCCCCTGGCCCAGCCGGCCACCAACTTCCCCGGGCACCTGGGAGTCGAGCAGCACCAGTTGCCAGCGACCCAGGCGGATGTCGTTGCTGAGCAGGGTGCCGTCGGTGTCGATCTGGTCCATCTTGCCGCGATCATCATGATTGCCCGGCAGCCAGAACTGGGCCGAACAGAGCTGGTCAAAATAGCGACGCAGACGCTGGTAGGCTTCAAGGTAGCCGTGATTCGACATATCGCCGGTACCCAACAGCACATCAATGTGCGCCTGTTCCGCCCGCGCCTGACTGATCACCGCCTGCAGGGAGTGATCTGTATCCATGCCCAGCAGACTGCCACCTTCTTCACGGCACAGATGAGTATCGGTGAGCTGAAGCACGCGCACCGAATCGCCGCTGACAGCGACCCGGTGACACCGGCGACCAACGGCAGACGCGTTCATGTCCGCTTCGTCAGCGACCGGCGCGCCGGGGTAAAACCGGCTGCTGCGCTCGGCCATTGGCCAGACAATGTTCCAGCCAGTCGCCGAGAAACTGGTTCTGCTGCAGCTTCTCGTCCTGCTGGAACATGTGAGCATTGGGGTAGTCGTAGCGCGGCTGAACCTGGCGATGGGCCTGGAAAGCGCCCACCTCAAGCATGCCGGCATCGTGATAGGCACGGACATCAATATTTAAGTGCCTGAGCCAGCGGTCCTCTCCGTGGCTCTGGTGCAGGCGGAAAAAGGTCGTGTAGCGACTGCGCTCCAGAACCTCCAGGCGGACCCGCGCCTCTTCGACCGCAAACTCACGGGAGTTGCCCTGCTCGTAGTCGGGGAACAGACGCAACAAGCGCGCATAGTTGGCCTCGCACAAGGCATGCAGGCGCGCCAGATCCATCTTGAAAGGCCGCTTTCTGGCCCGCTGTACCGTCATTTTCAATCCCGGACTGGGGGGCGGCAATACCGCAACCGGACAAAAAACAGCTGCAGAGCTACCCCGTAATGAAACCCGAGTGTAGCATCTGTCCTGGTAAAAACCGTGAGTATATTATCCGTTTTGAGACCTGCTTAACGCATGCGCCGCTCTGCGCGGGCTGCTACACTCGCGTTCGGTATTGTACCGAGCATAACTGAGGACTCAGGATGAACAAGACAGGAGCCACACTGCTGGTGCTGGCACTCTCTTTTGGTTTGGCACCTGCAGGGGCTGAATCCCTGCGTGACATCTACGAACTGGCATTGGCCAATGACGCCCAGCTCAAGGCCGAGGAAGCCCAGTACCGGGCCAATCTGGAGACCGAAAAACTTGGGCTTGCCGGGTTGCTGCCGCAGATAAGTGCCAACTACGACTACACCGACCGCGACCAGGGCACTACCGGAGAAAGTTTCTCGGTGGATGGCGGCCTCGAAGGTGGGGTGAGCACGGTGCAGACCCGGACCACCATAGACACCAGCCGCGAGGGCTACCAGATCAATCTGAGCCAGCCCCTGTTCGACCTGCCCGCGTGGTTCACCTTCCAGTCCGGCAAAGACTTTACCCGCCAGGCAGAAGCTACTTTTGCCGCCAACCAGCAAAACCTGATTGTGCGGGTGGCTGAAGCCTACCTGCTGGTCCTGCGTGCCCAGGACAACCTGGAGGCATCGCGGGCGCAGGAGCGCGCCTTCGACCGCCAGCTGGAGCAGACCCAGCAGCGCTTCGAAGTCGGCCTGATTGCCATAACCGATGTCTACGAGGCTCAGGCCGCGCGTGACCTGGCGCAGGTCAACCGCATTGTCGAAGAGAATAACGTCGCGGTCGCCCTAGAGCGGCTCTCGGTGCTGACCGGACGGGAACATCGCAATCTGCACGTGCTGGAGCCAGGCTTTACCGCCACGCCACCGGAGCCCGCCGACCGCACTGCGTGGGTGGACTTTGCCCTGGAGAATAATTTCAGCCTGCAGGCAGCGCGCCACGCGGAAGAGGCTGCACGGCACCTGGCCACGGCCAATCAGCTGGAGCACGCGCCGAGGCTCAGCGGCACCTACAACTATTCCGACTACGACACTGATGGCACCCTGCGCCGATTCCCGTCGACCGGCTTTGACACCTCGCCCAACAGCACGCTGGATGAAAACACCTGGCAGATCCGCCTGGATGTGCCTCTCTACAGCGGCGGGGCGGTGAGCGCCAACCGCCGCAGGGCAGCGCAGGAGTTCAATGTCGCCCGGGAAAATCGCATCAACCTTTCGCGCAACACAGTCACCAACGCACGCTCCCTGCACATGACAGTAATCAGCGATGTATCGCGGGTGGCAGCCCGGGAGCAGGCCATTGTATCTTCCCAGAGTGCGCTCGATGCTACCCAGGCCGGCTATGAAGTGGGTACCCGCAACGTGGTCGATGTGCTGAATGCCCAGAACACCTTGTTCGCAGCCCAGCGTGACTATGCCAACAGCCGCTACGACTACATTCTCAACAGCATGCGGCTGAAAGAGCAGGCTGGCCTGCTCAGTCCCGAGGACATCCACCAGCTGGATGCGGTGCTGGTACCGCCACCGCCGCCCACCGCCAGCACCTCACCCTGACCAGGGCCGCGCCCGGCTGCGGCCGGGCATCCGCTGCCAGATGATCCCGGATCTACCCGCCGATATTGACTCGATCAAGGGCTTTCTCCTGCCCGGGGAAGCCGCTGCGCTGTATCGCTGGGCGCTGCTGGCGAGTGCCCGGGGGCCGCTCCTGGAAATCGGCAGCTACTGCGGCAAGTCCACGATTTACCTGGGCCTGGCCGCCCGCCAAAATGACGGCACCGTCTTCGCCCTGGACCACCATCGCGGTTCGGAGGAGCATCAGCGCGGGGAGATGTTCCACGACCCGGCCCTGTATGACAGTGAATTGGCACAGGTGGACACCTTCCGCGAGTTTCGCCGCAATATCGGCGGCGCCGGCCTCAGTGAAGTCGTGGTGCCCATAGTCGCCGGCTCCGCTGCCGCGGCCCGCCACTGGCAGACGCCGTTGTCGATGCTGTTTATCGATGGCGGCCACAGCCTGGACGCGGCACTGACGGATTACCGCTGCTGGGCCGGCCACCTGCAACGGGGCGGCATTCTCGCCATCCACGATGTCTACCTGGACGCCGCCACGGGCGGGCAGGCGCCGCGAGCGATCCAACGCCTGGCGCTACAGTCGGGATTATTCGGCCACTGCGAACAGGTTGCCAGCCTGGCTATATTGCGCAGGCTCTGAAGCAGCCGCTACTGGTCCCGGCGTCGACGCTGTGCCGCTGCGACCGCCGGCGCCTGCAGCAGCTCGACACGGGTGAAAAGGTTCGCCGCGCCCGTGTAGCCGGTGAGGGCATCGGCAGCCAGCAAAATGGCCGCCGCGGTCCAGGTGGGCTGCTCTGCCGGCCACAACAGATCTTCCACGAACTGGTATCCGGTCCAGTAGGCGCCGTCCTCCGTTCGCCACTGATGCATCCAGCTATACAACTCCACCGCCCGCGCGTGGTCGCCAGCGGCGAGCAGTGCCATGACCAGCTCGCAGGATTCCGCCACGGTGACCCAGGGCTCGTCCGCCACACAGCGACAGCCGAGACCGTTGTGCACAAATTCGTCCCAACGCGCCGCCAGCCGGGCCCGCGCCTGGGCACCCTGGACAGCGCCGCTGAGCACCGGGTAGAACCAGTCCATGGAGAAACGCGCCTTGCTCTCCCAGGTACGGTCAAAGCGTTCCGGCCGGGAGCGCAGCGCGATGCCCAGCTTGCTACGGGCCTGATACCAATGCGGGCGCTCCTCGCCCAGGGTAAAGGCGATATTGCAGGCGCATTCAAGGCTCTTGTAAATAGAGCTACACCCCGTGAGCAACGCATCGCGCAGCGGCACGCCCGCAGTGTCTACCGCCCAGTCGATTTCCCCATGAACACCCTGCAGGTCGATGACGAAACCGATCGCGCTGTCGACCACTGGCCACATCTCGCGCAAGAAATTCGTGTCGCCGGTGACCAGATAGTGATGCCACACGCCGGTGGCAACGTAGGCGACGAAATTGCTTTCCCGGCGGTGGTCGTTGTCGACGACATCGCCGCGGTAGGACGCCCACCAGCTGCCATCGGGTAACTGCAGCCCCGCCAGCCAACGGTAGGCTCGCACCGCGGCCGCATGTTCTTCACCGATGGACAGCCCCATGGCGGCCTCGACATGGTCCCAGGGGTCGGTATAGCCGCCGGAGAACCAGGGAATCTCGCCACTGGGCTTCTGCGTTGCCAGCAGGAAATCCACCGTGGGTCGCAGGAACTCCTGGGGGAACAGACCGCGGCTGAGGTAGAGCCCGCTCACAGGCTGGCTCCCTGGCGAAAGTATAAGACGACGCTCTTGCCCATGACCGGGTTCAGCCACTTCTCCAGAGTGCGGGTGAGCCAGGGCGCGCGCAGCATGTCCCAGACCAGCAGCTTGTGATACTGCCGCACCAGCCACTGCTGCTCGCCCTCGCGCCAGAACAGGCAGCGCAGCCACCAGTAGGGGCCATGCAGAGCGTGGGCACCGTGGCGGTGGAAACCGACAAAGCCGAGCTGCTCAACTTCCGCCCACAGGCGGTCTGCGTTGAATATCCGCAGGTGTCCGCCCGGAGTCTGGTGATAGCGCTTGCTGAGTGCCCAGCACAAGCGCTCCGGCCAGCGCCGCGGCACGCTGACACAAAGCAGGCCAGAGGGCTTGAGCACCCGGCAAACTTCCTTGAGGGCGCCGCGATAGTCGGGAATGTGCTCCAGAACCTCTGAGCAGATCACCTTGTCGAAGCTGGCATCGGCAAAGGGCAGCGCCAGCGCCGACGCCTCGGTGAGATTCAGCTGCTTGCGCTCGTTGCCCGGCTCCTCAAACTCGGTGAACCGCTGCTGCGCTTGGCGCAGATCCTTGCCCGAGAGATCAACGCCCACCGCATGCACTTCACCCAGCAGGTAAGCGGCGATAGCGTGCCGGCCTTCGCCGCAGCCGAGATCCAGGACGCGCTCTCCCGGGCGCAGCGAAAAGTATTGAAAATCAACGGTTTGCATCAGCAATAACCTTGCGATAGTAGTCGTCCAATGCCTCTGCGCAGACCTGCCAGCTGAAGCGCTCCAGGATGCGCTGGCGGCCGGCAACGCCCAGCTGTTCGCGCCGTTGCGGGTCCTCCAGGAGGGACTCAATAGCCTCCTCCAGCGACCTGGCATCCCGCACCGGAACAATGACACCCGCGTCACCCACAACTTCAGGCAAAGCACCGCCATCAGTGGAGACCACGGGCACCCCGCAGGCCATGGCCTCGCCTGCCGGCAAACCGAATCCCTCGTAGATGGAGGGGACCACGGCGATGCTGGCTTCGGCGTAGTACTGGACCATCTCGGCGGTGGAAATCCCGCTGACAAAGCGGATACTGCCGGCAATACCCAGGCGCTCGATCAGACGCTCAGTGCGCCCGCCGGCCTCGGGCTTGCTGACCAGCAGCAATTCCAGCGCTGGATACCGCGGCAGCAGACGGGCAAAAGCCTGCAGCAGGTAGCGGAGGCCTTTAAGCGGTGCATCGGCTGACGCGGTGGCCATGATGCGCAGGGGGTTGCGGGCCACACCGGGCAGCGGGCGAAACTCCTCGGTATCGATACCGTTGTGAACCAGGGCGATGCCGGCTGGCTGCAGGCCAAAGTCCCGGGCGATGTCCTGGCGCGAGTAATCGGAGACCGTGACCACATGGCGCAACTGCTTGATCACCTTTTTCTGCATCCGCAGGAACGAGTGCCAGCGCCGGATCATCAGGCGCTGCTTCCAGCCCGGCGCAGCGCTCAGGGCGATTCGCAGATCGCTGGTAATGGGGTGGTGCACCGTAGTCACCAGCGGCAGTCCCATGGCCTGCAACTGCACCATGCCATGGCTGAGACTCTGGTTGTCGTGTATCAGATCATAGTCCTGACGGTGACCACGCAGGTAGCGGACCGCACGGCGCCCGAAGGTGTAGGGTTCGGCAAAGCCCCCGGTCAGCTTGCTGGTCCACTCGATAATATTGCTGAGGGAGCGCAGGTGGTGCAGCCGCAACGAGCGCAGGCCGTTCTCGTACAGATCCAGGCTCGGCAGCTTGATGAGACGCACTCTGGAGTCGAGTTCAGGATAGGGCGGTCCGGAAATTACGTCCACCCTGTGCCCGGCATCGACCAGTGCCTTGCTGAGATACTTGATATACACGCCCTGGCCACCGGCGTGTGGCTTGCTGCGATAGCCCAGCAGCGCAATTCTTAACGGCGCGCGGGCACGGGCGCGGGGGGGCGGCGCCAGGGGAGCAACCTCTCCCAACACTGCGCTGGCAGCGGAATCACTCGCTACTGTGTCAAGATGCCTGATAGCGGCGTCCCTTTTTCATGGAGAGGGGAAAACGGACACCGAACCACGCAAGGTAGACAAATGTGCAGCGCCCGAGTCCTGAATTCTAGCAGCCAGAGACGCTGGAGCACCAGCCCCGCAACCGGCTGAACTGGCGCCAATGCCCGCGGCTTATCGTAATTTGGCCGCCTTTTCCCGTATAATCGCGGCTTTTCTACCAGCCGGAGTTGGGATGGAACCGACCAGGTACAAAGGCATTATTCTCGCGGGGGGGTCCGGCACCCGATTGCATCCGCTGACCAGCACGGTAAGCAAGCAGCTGATGCCAGTGTACGACAAACCAATGATCTACTATCCGCTGGCGACCCTGATGCTGGCGGGCATCCGCGATGTCCTGGTTATCACTACCCCCCGGGATCAGGCCGCCTTCGCCGACCTGCTGGGGGATGGCAGTCGCTGGGGAATCGCTATCAGCTACGCCGTGCAGCCCAGCCCTGATGGTCTCGCCCAGGCTTTCCTGCTGGGAGCGGAATTCATCGGCCAAAATCCGGCCGCCCTGGTGCTGGGCGACAACATATTTTACGGTGGCGGCTTCACCCAGAGCCTGCGCAGCGCCGCGCAACGGGAACACGGTGCCTCGGTCTTTGCCTACTACGTGCAGGATCCGGAACGCTATGGGGTGGTCAGTTTCGATGCCGCTGGCGTGGCCATCGATATCGAGGAAAAGCCGGCCCGGCCCAGGTCCCACTACGCGGTGACCGGCCTCTATTTTTATGATAACGATGTCATCGACATCGCCCGCAGCATCCGCCCTTCCACCCGCGGCGAGCTCGAAATCACCGACGTCAATAAAGCCTACCTGGCTCGCGGCGACCTGCGGGTGGAAGTGATGAGCCGCGGCACCGCCTGGCTGGATACCGGCACCCACAACTCCCTGCTGGATGCCGCCAACTTCATTCGCGTGGTGGAGGAGCGCCAGGGACTCAAGATTGCCTGCCCGGAGGAAGTCGCGTTTCGCATGGGCTACATCGATGCCGAGCAACTGCTGGCGCTGGCGGTGCCGCTGGAAAAAAGTGGCTACGGCCTGTACCTGCGGCAGCTGCTGGAACAGGACGGAGTGTTGAGCAATGATCTTTGAGCCGACGCCTCTGGCGGGCCTGCACCTGCTGCAACCCAGGGTCTTCGGCGACGAACGGGGCTTTTTTCTGGAAAGCTGGAACGCGGAAACCTTTCGCGACGCGGGCTTTGATCTGGCCTTTGTCCAGGATAACCACAGCCGTTCCGCCCGTGGCATCCTGCGCGGCCTGCACTTCCAGACCGAGCACCCCCAGGGCAAGCTGGTGCGGGTGACTTCCGGCGCCGTGTTCGATGTCGCGGTGGATCTGCGCCGCTCCTCTGCCACCCTGGGCCAGTGGTACGGGGTAGAAATCAGCGCGGCCAACCACCGGATGCTGTGGGTGCCCCCCGGCTTTGCCCACGGTTTCTATGTTCTGTCCGACTACGCCGACTTTCAGTACAAGTGCACGGACTACTATCACCCGGCCAGCGAAGTGGCCCTGGCCTGGGATGACGCCGCGGTCGGCGTCACCTGGCCGATCCCCAAAGGTGAACAGCCGCGCCTGTCGACCAAGGATATGGCGGGGTTGGCCTGGGCGGATCTGCCCCTGTTCGACTGACGCGGCTGCAGCCCGACTCCGCTCTGGCAAAACCACCGTTGTCGCCTATGCTTAGCCCCACCTGCACGGTCTCGTCTTCAGTCTGTGGACCCTGCTGTTTATCTGGCACCGCAGACCCACAAGCGGCTGATGCTGCTGGCGATGATCAGCATGCTGGCCCCGGCCACCGGCCGCATGTTCCCTGGCCCGCCCGGCATGGTGCTGGGGCCAGCGGGTTGGTGAGCTAGCAGCTCTGCGCAACTATCGGGTTGTGCCGGCGAGATCGGTGGGCTCAAAATCGTCGCAACCCAGGGCCGTGTATTCAGCCGGATCAAAGAAGTCGGCAGCGCCACCGTTGGCCAGAAACAGGTCGACGTACAGCGCACAGCGCAGTCGCGGCTCTGTAATAGCGGGATCGGCTGCCAGGCGCTGCTTCAGGGCGGCCACAGTCAGCGTTTCGGGCTGGCTGCGCACACCGCCGTCCGCAGGTGAGTCCAGCAGCATCAGCTGCGGATCGCCAGGTGTCCACTCCGGCCACAGGGGCTGGTCACCACCGGCGCCGCGACCGGGATTGCCGCTGCGGGCAAACTCGGCCCAGTAGCTGCGCATCGCGCGGCCAAGGTACTCCCGGCCCGGGGCATTGCCGCGATGAAAAAGACCCGAAACTGCGCCACTGACGACGGGCGCAAACAGGAAATCAAGCTCCACTGCGTGGGCGGCGCCCAGTAGCTGAGGCAGATCCACCAGCAGGTTGGAGCGCCCCTCATCCCAGTCGAAGCGGTAGGTGAATACCGGCACCCCCGCCCCCGAGCCGACAACCCGTTGCGCCAGCTCATCCACCGCCAACGCCTTCCAGGCATCGCTGTGGTAGCGGGCCACCAGCTCGTAGTGCGCGGGGTCGCGCACCCTGGGAATCACCCCAAACCGGCGGGCTACATATTTCGGGTCGAGGGCCATGAACAACTTCATTTCATCGCGATTGCTGCCCACGAGCAGTGGCACCCCGTTCCAGGCACCAGCCCACGCCAGTACCTCCAGGCGCGGTTGCGATGAGAGCACAACCCCGTTGTCACGAATCAGCTGGGGGACGCGGTACATACCACTGGGCACGGCCACCGGCTGGAACAGGGTCGCCAACGGCAGGCTCCGCAGTTGCTGCGCGAGGTCAGCGCTGCCCGCTGCAGCAGCGAGGTCCGGGTCCGGGCCCTCGAGGTCCCGCCAGGCCGCGACCAACTCCGCAGAACTGAACCGGTCTCCGGGCTCTTCAGCATCCCGCGGGTTCTCCGCCTGCGCCCGGTCGTAGCTGCCGACGGAGCCGCTCTGCACGATGGCCCGGTGAAACAGGCCTCTTGCCACCCAGGTGGTCAGCAGGCCGACAATATTGCGGCCGCCGGCGGACTCTCCGAAGACGGTCACGTTGCCCGGATCGCCGCCAAATTCGGCGATGTTGTCCCTGACCCACAACAGTGCCGCTACCATGTCCAACAGGGCGAAATTGGCCGACAAGTCAGCGGCCTGATCTCCGCCAGCGGCTGCTCGAATCGACTCGTGGCTGAACCAGCCGAGGATACCCAGCCTGTAGTTGATGCTGACCACCACGACGCCGTGTTCCGAAACCAGCAGCGAGGGATCGTAGCTGGCACCGGAGCCAATGCTGTTGCCACCACCGTGAATCCAGACCATGACCGGTACCGGGTCCGCTCCGTCAATCCGGGCGGGGGCGTGAATATCGAGCGTGAGACAGTCTTCCTGCCCCACCAGAGTGCCCGACTCGGGTGCCGTGCCCGACTGGCCGGAAAGAACGTTCGCAAACTGCGGGCACACGGGCCCGTGGGTCAAAGCCAAGCGCGGCTCACGCCAGGATTCGGGGGACCGCGGCGCTCGCCAGCGTAGCTCACCCGTGGGCGGGGCAGCGTAGGGAATACCCAGCCAGGCGTAATTGCCTGCCGCCGTGATGCCGCCCTGCACCGGACCCGAGCGTGTCGCACGCAGAGCGGTCTCCGCGAGTACCGGGGCCAGCGCAGCGGGCGTGGCTTCATCACGCTGCGAATTCCACAGCAGCACCAACACACCAGCCACGACCGCCAAGATGATCAAGCCCGATCTCTGCATTATTTTTTCTCTCCGGATTGCACGACGCACAGTCACGCCGAGTGGATTATGCCGCGCAGGGCCATGCGGATACCAGCTGCTCACCGGGCAAGCGGCGGGTGCAGGTCCCTGAGCGGCAATTTGCAGTTACCATAGGCGGCTCTGATAAATCACTTCCGCAAGGGACCGTTATGAGCAGGGATTATTTTCAGCTGCAGGGTAAAGTCGCACTGATTACCGGCGCCTCCAGTGGACTCGGGGTGCATTTTGCGCGGGTGCTGGCGGAAGCCGGCGCGACAGTCGTACTGGCGGCGCGGCGCAGGGACAAGCTCGCTGCTGAAGTCGAGGCAATCAGGTCCAGCGGTGGAGAAGCCACCTCCGTAGCCATCGATGTCACCGACCCTGCCAGCGTGGACGACGCTTTCGCCCGGATCGCCGAGGAGATTGGCAATATCGACATCCTCGTCAACAACGCGGGCGTGGCGGACGACCCGATACGCTTCCTGGACACGGGTGAGGAAGAGTGGCACAGGGTGATTGATACCAACCTGAATGGCGCCTGGCGGGTGGCGCGGGCCGGTGCCCGGCACATGGCCGCAACCGGAACCGCGGGTAGCATCGTCAATATCGGCTCGATCTACGGCTTGCGTACCGGCGCGATGAAGGTCGCCTATAACGTGTCCAAGACCGGCGTCGTGCAGCTTACCCGGGCCATGGCGATCGAGCTGTGCCGCCAGCAGATTCGCGTGAACGCCCTGTGCCCGGGCTGGTTCCTGACCGACATCAACAGGGATTATTTCGAATCCGAGAGCGGGGAGCGCTATATCAAAACCATTCCCGCCCGCCGGATGGGCGCGCTGGAAGACCTCACCGCGCCGCTGCTGCTGCTCGCGAGCAACGCGGCGGGCGCCTACATGACCGGCAGCGTGTTGACGGTCGATGGCGGCATTGCCGAAGCGCCGATTTGAGCTAGCCGGGTAACAGTGGCCGCCACCAGTCCTCATTGGCGAGGTACCAGTCAATGGTGCGACCAATCCCGGTCTCAAAAGTCTCGACCGGGGCATAGCCCAGTTCCCGGCTGATTTTCCCCGCGTCGATGGCATAGCGCCAGTCGTGGCCAGCCCGGTCCTCGACAAAGCGGATCAGGTCCCGCGCGCTACCACCATTCGCAGCAGGGGCCCGGGGAAAGCGCTCCGACAGCTCCACGTCAGCGCGGAAACGGCGGTCCAGCTCATCGCACAGCAGCTCGACGATGGCCAGATTGCGCCATTCGTTGTTACCGCCGATATTGTAGGTTTCGCCAACCGTTCCATCCTGCAGGACCAGGTCGATACCCCGGCAGTGATCCTCCACATAAAGCCAGTCGCGGATGTTGCTGCCATCGCCATACACCGGCAGCGGCAGACCGCGGAGGATATTGGTCAGGCACAGCGGGATCAGCTTCTCCGGAAAATGATAGGGGCCGTAGTTGTTGGAGCAGTTGCTGGTGGTCACCTGCAGGCCGTAGGTGTGGTGATAGGCGCGAACCAGGTGGTCCGATGCGGCCTTGCTGGCGGAGTAGGGTGAGTTTGGCTGGTACTGCTGGGCCTCGTGGAAGCCCGGATCCTCCGGCGCCAGCGAGCCGTAGACTTCATCCGTGGACACATGGTGAAAGCGGTGCGGCAACGGTTGCGCACCGCCCAGCCAGAATTCCCGCGCTGCCTGCAGCAGGCTGTGGGTGCCGACAATATTGGTTTCAATAAAGGCACCGGGGCCGGTGATTGAACGGTCGACATGGCTCTCCGCGGCGAAATGTACCAGCGTGTCTACCGCATGTTTCTGCAGCAGTCCGAGCACTCGGGGAGTGTCACAGATGTTGGCATGAACGAAGGCAAAGCACGCTGTTCCCTCGAGGTCAGCGAGATTCGCGCGATTCCCGGCATAGGTCAACGCATCCAGTGCCACAATGCGATCAGCGGGATAGCGCTGGTGCCAGTAGTGAACAAAATTGGCGCCGATAAAGCCGGCGGCACCGGTCACCAACAGGGATTTAGCCATCGCCATGTTCCTTGAGGTCTTGCAGCATGGCGCGCAATTGTACCCGCCAGTGAACTGGCGCAATACCCAGGTCCCGCCAGCTCTGTTGCTTGTCCAGCACGCTACAGGCGGGGCGCCGGGCCGGCGTGGGGTACTCGCTGCCCGGGATCGGTCGCACCTCCGGACTGCGGGACAGCATGCCCGCCGCGCGGCCTTCCTCGGCTATTGCTAGCGCAAAGTCATACCAGCTGCAGACACCGGCGTCGCTCCAGTGGTAAACGCCCTGCAGCAGGGGCCGATCCACCGCGGCCCAAAGCGCCTGAGCCAAGCCCCTTGCCCAGGTCGGAGTACCGACCTGGTCACAGACCACCCCCAGGCTGTCTCGCTCCCCCATCAGGCGCAGCATGGTCTTGACAAAATTGCTCCCGAACCGCGAGTAAACCCAGCCGGTGCGCAGGACAAGCGCCCGGGGATGTGCCGCCAGGACCGCGCGCTCCCCTTCCAGCTTGCTGCGCCCGTAGGCTCCCAGCGGTCGCGGAACTGCATCAGGCGGGTAGGGATGACCGGACTCGCCATCGAAGACAAAATCGGTGGAGACGTGCACCAGGCCGGTGCCGGTGCTGGCGCAGGCAGCGGCCAGCTGGCCAGCGCCTTCCGCATTGATGCTCAGGGCCAGCGCCTCCTCTTCCTCGGCCTTGTCTACCGCGGTGTAAGCCGCGGCATTAAGCACCCAGTCCGGTCGCAATTCACCCAGCACACGCCGCAACTCCTCCGGCCGGGTGATATCCAGGGCGGCGCGGTCAAGGCTGAACACCCGCGCTTCTGCCGGAGCCAGTAGTTGCAGTTCACGACCGAGCTGACCGCCGGCGCCGGTTATCAGGACAGTTGGCGTCACAGGTTCTCCTTGAGGGCGCGGCCGATGGCCGCAGCGGAAGGCGCTCTATGGTAAAGGCTGACGGAGGGGATTCCCAGCGCTCCCGGGGCCGGGACAGAATTTGCATATGGGGTAGGTAGCAGGCATCATCCCGCCCGAAAAAGAACCGGGAACCTGTCATGGAAATAGCGTCAATCAGAGACTTCTGGGATCTTCTGGTAGAGGTCTGGCAGCAGGGAGTGTACGGCATAGATTTCGTCCACATCCTGGCGGCGCTGCTGATATTTCTGCTCGCTCTGGCGTTTCGCAACCTGTTCACGCGCTACATACTCGCAGCGCTCTACAGGAGGACGGCCAGAACCGAGACGCAGCTTGACGATATCCTGCTGGAGGCCGTGCGCAGGCCCCTGCGCTTCGTGCCTGTTGTACTGGGCGTATTTTTCGCCACCAGTGTACTCAAGGTAGATGAGGCACTAGCCAGTTTTTTCAACAATATCAATCGCTCGCTGGTGGTCTTCACCCTGTTCTGGACTTTTCATCAGCTCACCGGACCGCTGGGGGTGGTGCTGCAGAAGACGAACCGTTTTCTGACCGAAGCCATGATCGACTGGGTAGTAAAGATTTCCCGAGTGTTGTTCATCATCGTCGGTGTCGCCACCATCCTCGAGCTCTGGGGGATCGCCGTCGGCCCGATCATCGCCGGCCTGGGCCTGTTCGGCGTCGCGGTCGCGCTGGGGGCACAGGATCTGTTCAAGAACTTGATCGCCGGTTTTTTCGTGATTGGCGAGCGCCGCTTCCAGCCCGGGGACTGGATCAATGTCGAGGGGATAGTGGAAGGCACCGTCATGCAGATCGGGTTTCGCACCACTACTGTCCGCCGCTTCGACCGGGCGCCAGTCTATGTTCCCAATGCGCGACTGGCCGACAACGCGGTGACCAACTTCTCACGCATGACCCACCGCCGCATTCGCTGGGTACTGGGGCTTGAGTACAGGACCAGTCTCGAGCAGCTGCGGCAGATTCGCGATGCCATTGAGCACTACATCCTGGAAAGCGATGAGTTCGCCAAACCGGATGAGGTCGCTACCTTCGTGCGTATCGACTCATTCAACGACAGCTCTATCGATATCCTCCTGTATTGCTTCACCCACACCACGGTCTGGGGGGAGTGGCTGGAGATCAAGGAGCGCCTTGCCTACAAGATCAAGGAGATTGTCGAGGGTGCCGGCGCCGGCTTTGCCTTTCCCAGCCGATCGCTGTACCTGGAAAACCAGAGTGATGCGCCCGAGGTGTATCCGCTGTCGCCGCCGCCAAGTCCCGGGGAGTCAGAGCCTGCTACGGCAGACGCCGCTGCAGCCAATGATCGAGATCAGCCAGCACCTGCAGGCGCTCCGGCTCGTTGAAAATCTCGTGGTATAAGCCGGGATAGAGGCGCAGGGAGATATCGGTGGAGCTGGCTCCCGCGGTGAGAGCCTGTGAACCCGAGGGCGCCGTCATCACATCCGCTTCGCCGTGCATCAGCAGCAGCGGCAGGGTCATTTCCGCGCCGCGCGTGTTGACCTGCTCCATGGCGGCAAACATCTCAGCCACCAGCCCCGCGCTTACTTTGCCGTGATGCACCAGGGGGTCCGCCTCGTAATCTGCGACAACCTGTGGATCCCGGCTGATCTGGCTGGCGTCCAGCTTGAGCATGCCAAGCGTGGGCCAGATACGGGCGAGCAGACGATTGATCCACAGCAGGAGGGGAGATGGCGGCTCCGCTACCGCCAGGGCAGGAGCGGACAGCGCCGCGCCAGCGAACTGGTCCTGGGCATCCAGCAGCAGGCGGGCGGCAATAAGGCCGCCGAGGCTGTGGCCCAGCAGAAAGCACGGAGCTGAGGGATACCATTGGCCAACCAGCTCCCGTAGCTGCAAGAGAGGCTGCAGGAACTCCGCGAAACTGCCGATGTGCGCCCGGGGGCCTGGTGAGCAGCCGTGGCCGATATGATCAGGGGCAACAACCGCGAAGCCCCTGGGACAGAAAAAGCCGGCGAACCCGTGGTAGCGACCACTGTGCTCGCCGAGCCCGTGGGCCAGCAGGATCACCCCGCGGCAAGTACCAGTGGCTGGCCAATGGCGGTAAAACACACCACCGGCAAGCTTTCCTTCCTGCGCCTGGACAGCACCGGTCTCTGCTGTGCCGGCGCCAGGATCATCCATGCTCGACAGGCGTCAGCCACTCCGGGTGCTGCGGCCGCTTCCCGCGCACCGAATCGAAGTACATGTTCTGCAGTTGTTCCGTCAGCGGACCGCGGGAGCCGCTGCCGACCCGGCGACCGTCCAGTTCCCGGATCGGTACCACTTCAGCGGCTGTGCCGGTAAAGAAGGCCTCGTCGGCGATATAGACCTCGTCGCGGGTAATGCGCCGCTCGCGGATCTCGTAACCGAGTTCCGCCGCCAGGGCGAAAATGGTGTTGCGGGTGATTCCGTCGAGGCAGGAGGTCAGATCCGGGGTGAAGATCTGGCCGTCGCGGACCACGAACACGTTCTCACCGCTGCCTTCAGCTACATAGCCCTCGTTGTCCAGCATCAATGCTTCCTCGGCGCCGCTGTCCAGCGCCTCGCGCAGGGCGAGCATGGAGTTTATGTAGTTGCCGTTGGCCTTGGCCTTGCACATGGTGATATTGACGTGATGACGGGTGTAGGACGAAGTGCGCACCTTGATGCCGCGGTCGCGGGCTTCCGGATCCATGTAGGAGGGCCACTCCCAGGCAGCCACCATGACGTGGGTCTTGAGGCCGTCCGCGCGCAGACCCATACCCTCGGAGCCGAGAAAACACATGGGCCGCAGGTAGGCCTCCCCGAGACCATTTTCCCGCACCACCGTGCGCTGGGCTTCGTTGAGGGTGTCCTTGTCCCAGGGCATCTCCATGCGCAGGATATGCGCCGAACGAAACAGCCGGTCGGTGTGCTCCTTGAGCCGGAACACACAGGTACCGCGATCGGGAGTCTTGTAGGCGCGTACACCCTCGAACACGCCCATGCTGTAGTGCAGAGTGTGGGTCAGCACGTGAACCTTGGCTTCACGCCAGGGGACCAGCTCGCCATCCAGCCAGATAACGCCATCCCGATCTGCAAAATTCGGTTTTGCACTCATATTCAGTCCTGCTGTCCTGTAGTTTCGTCCTGCACCGGGAAAAGGCGCTGCCACACGGCTTCCACACTGGCTCTCTGGTTGCGATACTCGTCGCCAGGCACCCTGCCCGGCAGGGTTTGCAATGCAAGTTGGTGAGCGACCGACCGGAACGCCAGATAGGACTCGATCAGTGCCTCGGTCTCGCCCTGCGCAAACAGACCTGCCCCGGCCAGGGTTTGCAGAATGCGGATATTGTCCGACCATCGCACCAGTTCGGGCACGCTGTGGGACCACGCCAGAACCGCATATTGCACCATAAATTCAATATCAACGATACCACCGGCGCTTTGTTTGAGGTCAAATTCCTGCCCCTCCGGTGGCCGCGCGGGCAGCAGCTCCTTGCGCATGCGCTCGCGCATGGCGACCACTTCGGTCGCCAGCGCCTGCTCATCCCGGGACCGGCAGAGAATATCCCGGCGCACGGCATCCACCCCCGCAGCGACTGCCGGGTCACCAGCCACCAGTCGCGCCCGCACCAGGGCCTGGTGCTCCCAGGTCCAGGCAGTGTCCTCCTGATAACTGCGGAAGCCCTTCAGGCTGCTGACCAGCAAGCCAGACGCGCCGGAAGGCCGCAGCCGCATATCGACCTCGTACAGCTGACCCATGGCCATCCGGGTCTCCAGGATATGGATTATCCGCTGCCCCAGACGGGTATAGAACTTGACGTTGTCGATGCTGCGCTCGCCGTCGGTGACACCCTGCACATCCGCGTCATAGACAAACACGAGATCCAGGTCGGAGGCGTAACTGAGCTCGATGCCGCCCAACTTGCCGTAGCCAAAAATGGCAAAGCCATAGCCGTCCGAGTCCCGCTGCGGCTGGCCAAAGCGGGCGCTGATGTCGGTCCAGGCCACGGCGAGCACCTGCTCCAGGATCACCTCGGCTATCCAGGTGAGGTTGTCGCTGACCTGCATCAGCGGCAAGCGCCCGCCCAGCTCGCTGGCGGCAACCCGCAGTACCTGAGAGGCCTTGAAGTAGCGCAGGGCATCCATCTGTGCTTCCAGATCGCCCGGCTGCAGGCGCGCAACCTGCTGGCGCAGTTCGGTGGCCAGCAGGTGTTTGTCCGGCGCCGTGTAGAGGCTGCCGCGATCCAGCAGTTCATCCAGCAGCACCGGGTGCCGCTCCAGCTGTTCCGCAATCCAGGGGCTGGCGTTGCACAGCAGGACCAGCTCCGCCAGGGCCGGCGGATTTTCCAGCAGCAGCGCCAGGTAGGCGCTGCGCCGGAGCACGGCGGTGACGAAGGGCAGGGTCCGGAGTAGCGCCCGGTCCGGGTCATCGGCCTCGGCGCAGGCGAGCAGCAGGCGCGGCATGAACTGTTGCAGGCGCTCCTGCCCCTCCGCCTGCAGGGTAGCGACCCGGGTACTTTGCTGCAGGGCGTGCAGGCGCTCCAGGCTGTCTCCAGCCTCGCGGAAACCGAGCCCGGAGAGGCTTTCTTCGTCCAGATCGTCGCCCCAGGGCGGCAGTTCATCGACAGCGCAGTCCTGCTCCTCGTCCGGCGCTGCGATCAGGTCACGAAAGTGCGCCGCGACCCGTTCGCGGTGCCCGGCCAGGGCTACCAGGTAGCGGTCCCAGTCCGGAAAACCCATCACCGTGGCCAGCGCCAGCCGCTGCTGGGGGTCCGCGGGCAGCGCCTGGGTCTGCTGATCCTGATATGCCTGGATCGCGTGCTCGCTGTCGCGCAGGAACAGATAGGCCGCGCGCAATTCGGTTACCGTCGCCGCCGGCAGGCAGCCCAGGTCGACACACTCATCGAGCACCCTGAGCAACTCCCGCTGCTGCAGGCCCAGATCACGGCCACCGCGGATCAGCTGGAAGCACTGGGCAATAAACTCCACTTCGCGGATACCGCCGTGGCCCAGCTTGACGTCCTCCTGCAAACCGCGACGTCGCACTTCACTGTTGATCATCTGCTTCATGCCGCGCAGGCTCTCAATGACCCCGAAGTCCACGTAGCGCCGGAACACGAAGGGGCGCAACATTGCCATCAGTTCCGCGCCACGGGCAGGATCGCCGCTCACGGGTCTGGCCTTGATCAGCGCATAGCGCTCCCAGTCCCGGCCCTGGTCCTGGTAGTACTCCTCCAGCGCAGAAAAGTTGAGTGCCAGCGAGCCGCTCTCTCCATAGGGCCGCAGGCGCATGTCGACCCGGAACACAAAACCGTCGACGGTGACCTGGTCCAGGGCAGTAATCAGGCCCTGGCCTAGCTTGGTGAAGAACTCGGTATTGCTTATCTTGCGGCGCTCGCCGTCGGTTTCACCGGATTCGGGATAGACAAAGATAAGGTCAATATCGGAGGAGACATTGAGCTCCCGGGCGCCGAGTTTGCCCATGGCAATGACTATCAGCTGCTGGGCTTCCCCGCTGCGGCGGCCCCGGGGCACGCCGAAACGTGACTCCAGCTGCTGCTGCAGCTGCGCCTGGGCCAGGGTAATGCAGACCTCCGCCAGCGCCGAGGTGTCCTGCACCGTTTCCAGGGTGTCGGCGTCGCGATTAAGGTCGCGCCAGACGATGCGCAGCATATGGCGCGCGCGGAAGCGCCGCAGCACCGAATGCAGCTCCGCCTCCGGCTCTGTCAAACACTGCTGCAACTCGGCCTGCAATTGCCCCGGCTGCAGGCTGCGCGATAACAGCCCGTCTT
>JBGTGB010000304.1:0-7062 GCA_041746975.1 Haliea sp.
GGAGGTCGTGAGGGCCCCTACGGCGAGGAGGTCGCAGCCGCGGGCGGCGTCGGTGGTGGCGGTATGGGCAGCGTCAGGATCCCCGGCGGCAGCCCGCCGGCGAACCCCGCCAAATATCCGCCCCCGGAAGATATCCCCAGCGGCAACGACGACGACGTGGTCGCCCGCCAGCTGCGGGAGGCCGCCATGCGTGAGCCCGACCCCGCGGTGCGGGAAAAGCTCTGGGATGAGTACCGCAAGTACAAGGGGATCACGCCATGAGGGCATGCCCCCGGATTTTCACCGCGCTGCTGCTGTTATGCCTGCTGCCGGCCTGTGTGAGCCAGACCGTCAAGACCACTGCCATACCTCCCCTGGAACGGCCGGGGCAGGTGCTGCCCGAGGAACTGCTGCTGGACGTCGGCGTCATGGTCTTCGACCCGGGTCTGGACGACTACGATGAGGACCAGCAGATCTACCCGGAGGTGCGCAAGGCGGAAGCCCGGTTCATGCCCCGACTGCTGGCAGAGGCAATGCAAAACAGCGGCGGCTGGGGCGCGGTGCGGGTTATTCCCAGCGACCGCCAGGCGGTGGATCTGCTGGTTCGGGGCACGATCATCAAGTCCGATGGCGAGGAACTGGAACTGCATATCCGAGCCAGCGATACCCGCGGCCAGCAGTGGCTGGACAAGAACTACTCAGCCAACGCCAGTCGTTACGCCTACAACAACACCACCCGCAGCAGCTATGACCCCTTCCAGGCGATCTATCACATGATTGCCAACGATCTGCTGCGGACGCAGCAGGCCCTGAGCACCGCAGAGCGGGAAAACATCCGCCTGGTCACCGAGCTGCTGTTTGCCCGCGCCTTTTCCCCCGAGGCCTTCGACGGCTATCTGCAGGAAAACCGCAAGGGCAACCTGGTGGTGAGGCGCTTGCCCGCGGCCGGGGATCCCATGCTGGAGCGGATCCGCAGCATCCGCGAGCGCGACCAGCTGTTCGTCGACACCCTGCAGGAGCATTACGGCCATTTCAGCGGCGAGATGCAGGTGCCCTACCAGGAATGGCGCAGGATGAGCTACGAGGAAGCCATTGCCCTGCAGGAGCTGCGGGCAGAGAGCCGGCGGCGCCTGGTTGCGGGTGGAGCGGCGATCCTTGCCGGCATATACGCCGCTGGCAGCAGTGACCGCTCCAGCCGGGCCGCCGGTAATGTCGCCATCATCGGCGGCGGCTATATGCTCAAAAGCGGCCTGGAGAAACGCGCGGAGGCCCAGATTCATGTCGCCGCCCTGGAAGAACTGGGCATGTCGCTGGAGGCCGAGATTACGCCCCAGGTTATTGAACTGGAAGACCGAACGGTCATGCTCAGCGGCAATGTTGAAGAGCAGTATGAACAGTGGCGGGAACTGCTGGCCGACATCTATCATGCGGAAGTTGGTATGCTGGAACTGCCTGACGCCCCGACCACTCCCTGACTCCCGCTCTTCAGCGCCAAGGCCCCCTAGACTGCATGTCCAGCCCCAACGAGCCCGTCAAACCGACCCCTTTTAGCGTCGCGGAACCGCAGGCTGCGCCCGCTGCCACGGGCCCTGTTGTAGCCGGCGGTAGCCAGCGCTGGATAGTTCCGGCCCTGCTGGTCCTGCTGGCGGTGGCCCTGGCGGTGGTTTTCTGGCTGCCGGGACAGCTGCAACCCGGGGAAGCAATGCCTGACGCAGCTGCCAATGCCAGCAGTGGCGTCGTCGGCACCGAGGCCACCCAGGCCCCGCGGCAGTCCGCCGAGCAGGGACCCGGTGCCAGCCCCTGGTCAGATGCCCAGCAGGCCCGTTTGCGCAAGGAGGCGCAGGATGTGCTGGAGCAGCTGCTGCCGCTGCAATTCACCCTGGAGGAACGCGGTGCCGCCAACTGGGCTGCGGAAGCGTTCACCAGCGCTACCGCCGCAGCCGGTCGTGGCGACGCCCACTACCAGGCGCGGGAATTCATCCCCGCGAAGGAACAGTACGAGGACAGTCTCGCCCAACTGCAGGCCCTGGAAGCGGCCATCCCGGCTATCCTGGAGGAAGCACTGCAGCGGGCGGTGGCGGCGCTTGAGGCCGGGGACCAGGAAGCGCTGGATGAGGCCCTGGCACAGGCATCGCTGCTTGCACCCGACAGTCCTGAGCTAGGCATCTTGGCGGCGCGTGCGGAGACCATGCCAGCCCTGCAGGAATTGCTGGCGGGGGCGGCTGCAGCGGAAGCCGCCGGCGACCTGGCCCAGGCGGAACAGCAACTCCGGGACGCCACCGAGCTTGATCCAGACAGTCGGCAAGCGCAGGAGCAACTGGCCCGGGTGTCCGCGGCCCACAGCCAGCAGCGTTTTCACCGCGCCATGAGCGAGGGCTACGCGGCGCTGGACCAGGGCAGCTTTGGCAAGGCCCGGAGTGCCTTCCAGCGTGCCGGCACACTGCAGGCGGACAGCGCGGAAGTGAGCAGCGCGCTGGCAGAATTACAGAGCGCCGAAACCGCCGCCCGCCTTACCACTCTGCAGGGCCAGGGGCGCGGTCTTGAGGATAGCGAAAACTGGGAAGATGCCGTGGCTCGCTATCAGGAGGCGCTGAAGCTGGATGCCACCATCGTCTTCGCCCAGCAGGGTCTGGCCCGGGCTGAGCCCAGGGCGCGCCTGGACAAGCAGCTGCGGGAAGCGCTGGAGGCGCCAGAAAGGTTGACTGATCCGGCCGTGGCCACCAGCCTGGAGAAAGTCCTGCAGCAGGCCCGGGCCCTGTCGCCACAGGGCCCGGTGCTCAGCTCGCAACTGGCCGAACTGGAGCAGAAGCTGGTGCAGGCTACGACTCCGCGGGCGGTGACCCTGCGCTCGGACCAGCAAACCGAGGTACTGGTGCAACGGGTGGCGCGCCTGGGCCAGTTCACGGAGCGTAGTCTGGAGCTGCGGCCCGGTACCTACACCGCGGTCGGCAGTCGCGACGGCTACCGGGACGTACGTCAGACCTTTACCGTTCGCCACGACGAGACACCACCGCCAGTGTTCATTGCCTGCACGGAACCGATCTGAATGACAACGCCCGGAGCCCGCAGCGAGGCCATCGCGCCCAGTGCTTTCCAGCCTCTGGACCGCACCGCCGCGCCAGCATCGGGTGGCGGACCCAACTGGCGCCGCTGGCTGGTCCCCGGCGCGGTGCTGCTGTTTGCCCTGGCCATGCTGTTCCTGTTCACTGCCCGCTCGGTGGAAATCAGCGTCGAAGCCACGACCAAGGCCGACATCAGCCTGAGCGGACTGTACCTGCCCCTGGGCGGCCGCTACCTGCTGCACCCGGGCGAGTATAGTCTGACCGTTGCAGCGCCCGGCTATGAACCCCTGACCGCCCAGGTGACAGTATCCAGCGCTGACAGCCAGCGCTTCGAATTCAGCCTGCAACCACTGCCGGGACGGGTCAGTCTGCGTTCACAGCCACCCGGTGCAGCCGTCAGTCTGGACGGCGAGCATATCGGGGACACGCCCCTGGAAGCGCTGGAACTTGCCGCGGGCGAGTACCAGCTGCTGCTGAGCCATCCGCGCTACCTGCCCCTGGCCACAACGCTCAGTGTCGCCGGCAGGGACCAGGCGGAGACGCTGGAGCAGGTGCTGGAACCGGCCTGGGCCGCCATCGGCATCAGCAGCGAGCCCGCTGGCGCTGAGATCCTGATCGACGGCGAGCCCACCGGCATTACCCCGGCGACGCTGGAACTGCTGCAGGGCGAGCGCCAACTGTTGCTGCGCCTGCCCGGCTTCGCCAGCTGGCAGCGGGAGTTGACCGTCAGCGCTGGTGCAGATGCCCAACTTGACACGATCCAGTTGCTGCCGGCCGCGGGCGTTCTCCAGCTCAGCAGCAATCCCAGCGGCGCCAACGTTACCCTCGACGGTGAATTTCAGGGCCAGACACCCCTGAGCCTGAACCTGGAACCCGACCGCGCCCAGCGCCTGATCCTGACCCGGCCCGGCTACCGCCGGCACAGTGAAACAGTGGAGCTGGCCGCGGGAGTCAACGAGAGCAAATCCATCACCCTCTCCGCCCAGCTGGGGACCATTGACCTGCGGGTGAGTCCGGCCGAGGCGGAGGTCCGGGTCAACGGCCGCCTGCTGGGCCGCGGCAGCCAATCCCTGTCCCTGCCAGCGGTTGAGCACCGGGTAGAGGTGAGCCTCGCCGGCTACCGGAGCAGCAGCCAGCGCCTGACCCCGCGGCCGGGGCTGGAGCAGCGCATCGACGTCGCCCTGCAGACCGAGCAGGAAGCCAAACTCAGCAAGCTGCAGCCGGAGGTCACCAGCGCCCTGGGGCAGACCCTGCGCCTGTTCATCCCGGGGGAATCCGGCCCCGCGGAATTCACCATGGGCGCTTCCCGGCGCGACCCCGGCCGGCGCGCCAACGAAGTGCTGCGACCGGTGATCCTGCGGCGCATGTTCTATCTGCAGACCACCGAGGTCACCAATGCCCAGTTCCGCCAGTTCCTGGCCAGCCATAACTCCGGCCAGGTCCAGGGCAACAGCCTGAACCGAGAGCACCAGCCGGTGGCCCAGGTCAGCTGGCAGCAGGCCGCCCAGTTCTGCAACTGGCTCAGCCGGCGTGAGGGACTCGAGCCCTTCTATACCCAGGCCCAGGGCATTGTCACCGGCTTCAACGCGGCTTCGACCGGCTACCGCCTGCCCACCGAGGCGGAGTGGTCCTGGGCTGCGCGGGTCGATGGCGAGCGCCTTCTGACCTTTCCCTGGGGCGACACTTTCCCACCCACTACCGTGGTGGAGAATTATGCCGACAGCAGTTCCGGCTATGTCACTGGGCGCACCATCAGCGGTTACAACGATGGCCAGGTGGTCAGTGCCACGGTGGGCAGTTTCCCGGCGAACCAGCATGGCCTGTTTGATATGGGCGGCAATGTCGCCGAGTGGGTACATGACGTCTACCAGATTCCCGTCGCCAACGCCCCCGCGGAGACCGACCCCACCGGCCCCCAGAATGGGGACAACTACGTCATCCGCGGCGCCAGCTGGGCCCTGGGCCGGCTGTCGGAACTGCGCCTGTCCTATCGCGATTATGGGCAAGCAGGACGCGATGACGTAGGATTCCGGATCGCACGCTATGCGGAGTAACTGCCCATGCTGAGCTCACGCCGTCGCCGCCGCTTCCCACTTACCCTGCTTGCGGCCCTGCTGCTGGCTGTGCCTCTGGGTGCCCAGGATGCCGAGCCCGAGGAGCCAGAAACCGAGCCCGAGCCGGCAGCTTCAGCACCGGCAAGACCCGCCGGCTCACCTTTTGAGTACGAGGCCTCGGAACAGATTTCCGAGGATCTCTCGGTCTCGTTTCCCGTGGATATCTAGGAAGGAAAAATGAAAACGAAACTATCCCCGGAATTCACCTACCAGCTGTTTGCCCTGCTGATCGCGATCATTGTGGTGCATGCACTGTACGTTGGCGTGATCCGCCCCAGCGCCGATGCCCAGCTGCAGGAGCAGATGGCATTGCAGGAGGCGGGGCAGGATTTCGTGCCCAAGCGCTCCATCGCCATAGTAATCCGCGATTATGAACAGGAGGCCTGTTTCATCCTGCTGTTCTGGGCGCTGGCGATCATGGCCTACAAGGGCCGCGGCGCCCTGCGCGAACAGGCGCTGCTGGAGCGGGCGCTGCTGGACATCCCCGAGGGTACTACCCTGCTGCCGGAAGACGCGCGTGAATACAGCCGCTCACTGGAGGCCCTGCCGGCGCAGGAGCAGGATTACCTGCTGCCGCGTACCCTGCTCACGGCGCTGCAGCGTTTTGCCACCACCGGCAGCATCCAGGCCGTGTCCGATACCATCAAGGAGCAGTGCGATGTGGAGTCGGACCGGCTGGATTCGGAGCTGTCGATGGTGCGCTACATTGCCTGGGCGATTCCCTCCATCGGCTTTATCGGCACCGTGCGCGGTATCGGCGACGCCCTGGCCCAGGCCTACAAGGCCGTGGAGGGTGACATCTCGGGCGTGACCGTCAGTCTCGGCGTGGCCTTCAACAGCACCTTCGTGGCGCTGGTGCTCAGCATCATCATCATGTTCTGCCTGCACCAGTTGCAGCAGTCCCAGGAGAAGCTGGTATTGGACTGCCAGCGCTACGCCGACAAGCGCCTGCTGCGCCACCTGGTAGCGCACTGACATGGCCATTGCCTGCCTCGACATCAACGACAGCAACCTGCAGCTGTGGCATGGGGACAAACGCCTGCAAAGCCCCGGCTACGCTCTTCTGGAAGGCGGACAGTACCGCTTTGGCAGCGATGCCAGGGCCGCGGCGCGACTGCGCCCGCGGGAGGTTTCGACACGCTATTGGTGGCAGCTGAGCACAGACCCCCTGCAGCCCGCCCTGGGCCCCGCCCGCCACAGCGCCGATCTGGTCCACGCCCACCTCCTGGACCTTCACGGCGAGGCCGGCAAGCCCGGGGAACTGTTATTGGCGGCCCCCGGCAGCATGCGCAAGGAACAGTTGGCCCTGCTGCTGGGGATTATCCAGCAATGCCCTTTCGACGCGGTTGGTCTGGTCAATCGCAGCGTTGCCCTGGCGAGCCTGCACGCCACCGATGGTCCGCTCTTCCATCTGGAGATCCAGCTGCACCAGGCACTGCTCAGCGAGCTGCGGGTGGAACGCGGCAACGTCACCTTTCAGCGGGCAACGGCCCTTCCCGGCAGCGGCCTGTTGCAGCTCCAGGAACGGGTAGTGGAGGCGGCGGCAACGGCGTTTATCCGCCAGACGCGGTTTGACCCCCGGCGCCGGGCAGAAACCGAACAACAGCTTTACGATGCCCTGCCGGCAGCGCTGCAGCAACTGCAGCAGAGCAACGAGACCAGCCTCTCGGTGAATGGCTACCATGCCCGGATCGCCAGGGGGGACCTGGAAGCTGCCAGCGCCACTCTGGCCGGCAGTGTCAGCAGCACCCTGGGGCAGGCGGGCGCCACCCTGCTGCTGGACCCGCTGGCGGTGCTGCTGCCCGGTCTGCAGCAGCGACTTGGAGGCATACTGTTGCACGCCACCGACCTGCCCCAGGCACTGGCGGCACACGAGGACCTGCTGGTACAGCGCGCCGAGGCGCTGT
>JBGTGB010000305.1:0-5826 GCA_041746975.1 Haliea sp.
AGATGAACCGTTCACTGTGTCTGCGTACGGCCTGGATAACATAGGCCCTCGTTCGCGAAGCACCATCATTGAGGCTAGTACGTTGGCACGGTCGGTGTCATCCAGAGAATCGAACCACACATCAAAGGTGTCTGTTGTCTCGATGGCCCACATGGCGGCCTCCCTCCAATATAGCTCATATACTATATAGCTTAAAGTCTATTATCAAGAAGAAGTTGCTTCCCTGCGGCAGTGCGGCACACTCTGTCGACTGCCCCAGGGATAGCAAGCTTCAGAGCACGTTATTCTGTAGCTTCGCCCGGCGCTGCGTATAGACCTGCGCCCGGTGGTTCATTTTCACCAACTCATCAAACTGGCGGCGCACCACGGTGAATTGGGGTTCAAGCGTTTGCGCGAGTTCCAGTTCCCACCCTTTCAGCTTGTGGGCGACCGCTGCCAGCTTCGCACTGCGATCCACGGCCAGGGTAACTGCCTTGCTGAGAACGACACGCTTGCCCCGGGGGCCGTAGTAGGAATTCACATACCACTCGATCCCGAATACCACGCTGCGCTCCCGAAGACGTAATCCGAGACACCCCCACTCGTCGTAGGGCCGTGTCGCGCGAATCTCATGATGCTGCTGCCAGAACTGGTTGATCTGGTGTCGGGTCTGCTCACGCAGTGTCGATATCTCCACCGCTATCAGCTCTCTGAAAGTCTGATACCACGGGTCCTGCTCCAATATGCTCATAGTCGAATCCTCATCACATGCCAGGGGGGGCAGAAGCGGTTCCAGGGAGGATTCTGAGTTCGCTCCCAGGCGATCCGCGTCTCACCTCAATACTGGCAATATTCCGGGTGAGCAGTGCTCAGCAAGGCGTGAGAGGCGAGCATTTTTCTCGTGACAACGGTGAAGAACTATCGGCGAACCCCGGGAGGGTCCGACGGTTACCTATCTTACAGGCTGATACTACTGGGGTACGCCAGAGGGAAATTCCACGGAAATCCCACCGCCGCTGCCGCACCCCACCCCTCTCCACAGGGCTACAAGCCTTACGGTGCCTGACTTTGCGCCATGCGCGCTGTAGACCCGGCAAATCCCGAAATCAGGCGTCCGAGTCGGTCTACCTGACCCGCCCTCCCGGGCCGCGCCTGTAGAGTATGGCGGACCCCCCAAGAGCGCTGATTCGAGGGTTTTGCGAATGATGACCCATGATCGGCACATCAGGTCTCCCCGATGGCGAGCATGGCACGCGATTTCAACGCTTTGCTCGCCACCAGCAGGCCCATGGATACGGAAAATGGCCTCAGCCAAGTCAGGTGCACTGCAAGTGCCCTGGCGGTGAAGCGAGTTTTTCCACTTAAACAACGTGCACAGGAAGTGCACTGGGAGTCACCATGGTCACGGCAGGCATTGATATCGGCTACTCCAACCTAAAAGTCGTCATCGGCGACTTCAGTACCGGACCACGCGTCATGATTCGCCCTGGCGGGGCATGCCCGCTGGCGAACGTGGCGCAGGCGATCCAGCAGGGCCGCAATACGCCCTATCTTGCGGTCACTGTGCGGGGTAAACCCTGGGCCGCCGCGATGGACCCGGAGCACTGCCAGCACTGGGAGCGAGAACTCACCCCAGACTTTCCGTTGTCGGATCCGTATCTTGCCCTTTATCACGCGGCGCTGTTACAGACCGGGGAGCCGCGTCTGGACAGGGTGGTCACGGGCTTGCCGGTCAACCAGTATCTGAACTCCACCCTGCGCAAGTCGCTTATCGAGAGGCTTCAGGGTAAACATCGGGTTCAGGAAGACCTGGTGGTCGAAGTCCGCGAGGTGATTGTTCTGCCGCAGCCCGTGGGGGCCTACCTGGATCTGGTCCGCAGCGGGCTGCATCTGGATCTTATCGAGCAGGGCCGGGTGGTGGTGATCGACCCGGGATTCTTCTCCGTGGATTGGGTCGCGCTGGAGCGCGGCGCGATCCGGCAATCGTCATCGGGGACAAGCCTGGAAGCTGTGTCACGCGTGCTGGAACTGGCAGCTGCAGACTTGGCTCAAGACACCAAGGTCAATCCCGGGATCAACCGCCTCGAGCGAGCTTTACGCGAGCAGCGCAACCGCGCCCTGTTGGGCGGACAGCAGATCGATATCAGACCCGCCATCGGCAATGCCGCAGCGACTGCGGCCGCCCAGGCAATAAAGCTGTTGCAGCGAAACATGCGTGGCCTGGACGTTCAGGCGGATCTGATACTGCTCACCGGAGGCGGCGCTACTCTCTTCTACCCCGCCATTCGCGAAGCTTTCCCGAACCTGACGATACATGTGCCGATAGACCCCGTTGCCGCGAATGCCATCGGGTTCTGGTACTTCGGGGTCTGAGCAATGCGAGTCATTGTCACCGTGACCGAGGGCGCAGCGCAGGAACTGCATGCCGAACTGGCTCGGATCCCTGCCCGGCAGCGCGCCGAGCGTCTGCGGCATCTTGCCGCTCTGGGGCTGGCACTCCTGGGAAACGCTGAGCTTGTTCTGAAAGCTTGCCCGTCAACGGAGGACCAGCCCACACCGTTGGCGGAACCGCCGCTGTCGAGGGATGCAGCCCAACGCCAGGATAAGCTAAAAGCTAAACTGACAAATGGGCTGGTGCCGACCCTCCCGGATTGACGAGTAGATAAGAGGACGCAATATCAAAGACAAGTGACACCTGCACTCACTCTGGGAAAACTAGTCTTGGGATGCCAACCGCTCGGCGATGTTACGCTCTATCGATGCATCGACTTGACCGGTCGCCGAGGAGGAGGCGCGTGTGCCAATCCCGATCGGGGCGGGAAATTAGCCTCGCGATGCCAAATCTCATACCGCGCTGCGTGAAAGACCGGCAGTAGCCTGCACTTCACACAGTCGCAGCATTTGCCTGAATGCCCCTGGCTAGCATGCTATACCTTAGTGCCCCAAGGGAAAGCCCAGACGTAACCGCTTCTAACGATATTAAGACTGACTAATGCACCTATGCACTTTCTGTTCGTGTGGACTTGCTCTACGCCTAAAGTAACCAAGGCCAGCAAGGCCCAGCAAAAACAGACCAAGTGTGGCGGGTGTCGGGACCGTTGTAGACGGAGGCGGGTCAGTGATAAAAAAGTCCTCAGTGAGTCCTCGCATGCTAAATCCAACACTCGCAATATCGCCAACGAAAGTTAACCCTGTCACAAACCCCTGCGGATCCAGCGGATCCACCCCTGCTTGGGGCTCGATACCGCTCAACATGAATGTCGATAGGCCATCAAAACCCGCAAAACCAAGAAAATCGAAATATTCGCCGGTGACGAGATCAATCCCGGAGTCTACAAACTCGCTCAAAGCCAGATCGAAGACAAAAAGGTCGAATAGACCATCTCCGTAGTCGAAAGGAATTTCCACACCGGCAAATCCTGCGCCCTCACCAAGGATCTGATATACGTAGGCTACCGCTACATCTGGGTCATACCATCGTGGGCGCGGTGTGTTGACCGGTTGTGTCGATACGGCTCCTGTCTCATCTATGACTGTGACGAGATCGACGCGCGCCCAATCAGGGAAATCTGCCGGGTCGGTGAAACTCCAGGTGCCGCCGGGCGCATTGGGTAAGGGTAGCGCTGGATTGTCAGGTGTCGTGCCCACCGGGTTGAGTACCACGAAGTTTTGCTCTCTGAAGCCCGCTTGACCCAGACTCACGTTCAGTCCGATCTGTCCTGCATCATTCAACTCAACAAAAGTCCGATTATCGGCACCCCGTCCGAGCGAGGAGACCGTTTCTCCCAGGAGTACGTCGCCTGGACTGAGCAGCTTTGATACGACCCCATCCGGCGAGATCAAACTCACTCCCGCACCGATTGTGGACCCGAATTGAAGTACGGCGATCGTACCGTCGTTGTTCAGGGACAGTGCTGATTGATTCGACGAATAACCAAATCCGGGGGTTTCCGAAATAGTTCCGGACGTATCCAGTTTCGCGATGGTCTGCCGACCAGTAAAGCTTGCTATCTCACCGCGATCGTTGAAGTCAAAGCTCTGCCCTGGCCCTATACTAGAAGTCCCTAGAACCGGCAGTGCACCACGCAATCCGGCTTCATCCAAAACGACCACTCCGTAACCTGTAGAATTCTGGGGACCAATAAGATCCTTGTGAATGCCAAAAAACGCCACGTCACCGCTATTGTTGATAATGACGCGTGTAGCGGTTCCTATGCCCGCCCCCCCTGCCGCAAACTCGGGGGATGCAAACAGGGCGCTCTCTACCAACATTTCCGGGGGACTTCCGACCAAGGCCCGCCAGATCTGAGGCTGACTCAACTGCCCTGTCTGTGAGTCTCGGGTTCGCGCCAGAATGGCGACATCACCACGCTCGTTCGCGCTAAGCCAAGAAAACAATGCACCGGCAAACGGAGTCCCTTCACGCGTATTCGTAACGAGGGTTACTGAGCCGTTTGGCGAGATTTGAATAAACTCGGTCGCAAACCCCTGCGAACCAGTTGGTGTTTGAACAACAGAGTTGCCTCGGAGGGTTATTGTGCCAGCGTTACTCAGCTGACCGAATTCCAAAGTTGGAAACAGGTTGATAACGTCTCTATCTGGATTCTCGAGTGGCAATCGGTTACCCAGATCGATGATCTGTGAGCCGCTGGACACCGCAATAGTTGAGAATGCTGTAAGGTTTCCAGCAGCATCAATATCAATCCGACCAGAGGTGAGCACCTCCCCAAAGATATTCATATCCGCGACTCTGGAAAGGGTGCCGTGATCCGAAACTGTATAGCCTAGCGGGTTGGCCAGGGCACCGCCCCCACCACTACCAAGTATACTCAGCAGTGCAGCGCAAATGCCGTGTCGGATGCCAGGGACTCTTGATCTACCCTTCCGAAAGCATAAAGCCATCATCATCAACCTCCGTCATTCATCTGAAACGCCAAAGAAAACAAGGGCGATTGGTCAAATACGGTCTATGCGCGCACACGCTCCACTCGCTCGACGAAATACCTCACGATGAAACGTTCCCACCGTCCAGATCGATTTAACCCAGATTAAGTGCGGTGAGAAATCCCCCATTCTGGGGAATTCTGACCATTGTTAGCATCGATTTCGCTAATAGAGCGAGGTGGACGGAGAAGAGATTGTTGCTGTAGGTGAAAGTGCAATAACTGCGTGCCTAGCCTGCGACCCTGGGGCCGGCAGTCCTGAGAAACCCTGCGCTTGATCTAAAAGGTGGCCAGTCGACGGGAGCCATTCCGCTAGCGTGGAAAGTCGCTCGCTGCCATACGACGCAGCGCAGCGCCAAGATGCCCTGAAATCCAGACTGACTGAGGGGCTGGGGTCGGCCCTCCCCGAGTGACGGGTCAAATAGGCGACGTCATGCCAAAGGAACTTGGCAACGACCCGCACTCCGGGAGCACGGACTTACGACCTTACGCGTTCAGCGATCTTACCTTCTATCCAGGCATCAACTTCTGCGGCCACCCAGGCGGACGCCCTATCGCTGATTTTGACCGGGTGAGGGAAACGGCCACTGGATACCAGCGCGTAGATCATGCTGCGGGATAAGCCGGTAACAGCCTTGACCTGCGGCATTCTTAGCAGCATATGGTTGTTCATGGATTCAATGGTCATGGCGCAATCCTCCTTCGCTTGAACCTCTGGAGATAGACTGACACAGACACCACGGGGGCGAATCCCAGCAAGTCCAATCAATTCCACGTATTGCTGCCCTCATGCTTGGCGCGGGCAGGGATTATCATCGGTGGGGCAAAAAGTGGGGCAAAAACCCAGAAAGCAAAAAGGCCAACCCTCTCGGGTTGGCCTAACTACTTGATTTCATTGGTGGAG
>JBGTGB010000306.1:0-45772 GCA_041746975.1 Haliea sp.
GCGGCTGCAGCGCATCGCCGTCGAGCAAGGCGCCGACATCGCCCTGAGGCCTCTGGTGGAGCCCGTACCGCCCTTCGAGCAGGCTGCGGACAGTGAGCTGGTGCGGCTGGCGGAAAAACTTACCGGCCACAGCGCCACGGCGGTCGGCTTCGCTACCGAAGCGCCGTTCCTGCAGGCGCTGGGCATGGAAACGATAGTGATGGGGCCGGGATCCATTGACCGCGCCCACCAGCCCGATGAATATCTGGAGCTGGACCAGATTCAACCCTGCATCGACCTGCTGCAGCAGTGCATCGCCCGCTACTGCCTGTAAATATTCCATTAGTCCCGGGAGCCGGCTTTCGGTACCCTTGACGCACACTGCAAGGGAAACCGGAAACATCGACGTGACCACCCCCGCCCGCGACCACATACGCTGGTTCAGGAATACGGCGCCCTACACAAACGCCCACCGGTCCCGGACGTTTGTCCTGATGCTGGGCGGCGATGGCGCCCAGGATCCCAACTTCGCCACTATCCTTCACGATATGGCGCTGCTGCACAGCCTGGGGGTGCGTGTGGTTCTGGTCCACGGCAACCGGCCGCAGATTGACGCCCGTCTGGAACAGGCCGGCATTCCCATCCGCTTCCACGATAATATGCGCATCACCGACAGCGCCAGCATGCCCCATGTCACCGATGCCGCTGCGTCCCTGCGCGCGCAGATCGAAGCCCTGCTATCAATGGGCCTGCCAAATTCCCCGATGCAGGGAGCGCGGATCCGGGTCTGCTCGGGCAACTTCGTTACCGCCCGCCCGCTGGGGGTCGTGGACGGGGTGGATTACCAGCACACCGGTCGCGTGCGCCGCATCGACAGCGAAGGTATCCAGCAGCAGCTGGCGGCGGGCTCCATCGTGCTGCTATCACCGCTGGGTTACTCGCCCACCGGGGAGATATTCAACCTCATGCTGGAAGACATCGCGGTGCACTGCGCCGCCAGTATCGGTGCCGACAAGCTACTGCTGTTCGGCGCAGCGGCCGGCATTAACGGCGCCGACGGCACCCTGCTGCGGCAGCTTACGGTGGCGGACCTGGCAGGCCTGGAAGTAGAGGAGTCGGAGCAGGCACGTCTGCTGGCGACCGCCCGCCGCGCCTGCGTCGCCGGTGTGCCACGCTGCCACATCATCAGCTATCGCGACGACTGCGCCCTGCTGGAGGAACTGTTCACCCACGATGGCAACGGCACCCCGGTGGCCAAGGACGACTTTGAGCAGACCCGCAGCGCCAGTATCGACGACGTCGGCGGCATCCTCGAGCTGATTGCGCCGCTGGAGCGGGACGGGGTATTGCTTAAGCGGTCGCGCGAACTGCTGGAAAATGAAATCCGCCAGTTCCGCATTATTGAACGCGATGGGCGCATCATCGCCTGCGCCGCCCTCTACCCCTTCCTTGAGGAGGGCTGTGGCGAAGTGGCCTGTATCGTTTCCCATCCCGACTACCGGGGCGGCCGTCGCGGCCAGCGCCTGCTGCAGGAGCTGGAGCGTGAGGCCCGCAGACAGGGCCTGAACCGCGTCTTCGTGCTCACCACCCAGACCGCGCACTGGTTCCTGGAACAGGGTTTCGAAGAGCGGCCCCGGGATGCGCTGCCGGCGCAGAAGCAGGCGCTGTACAACCTGCAACGCAACTCCAAGGTCTTCTTCAAGGCCCTTCAGTAAAAGGTAATCAACCATGCCCGCATACCGCTCCAAAACCTCCACCCACGGCCGCAACATGGCCGGTGCCCGCGCCCTCTGGCGCGCCACTGGCATGCAGGATGGCGACTTCGGCAAACCGATCATTGCCGTAGTGAATTCCTTCACCCAGTTCGTGCCCGGCCACGTCCACCTCAAGGATATGGGCCAGCTGGTGGCGCGGGAAATAGAGTCCGCCGGCGGCGTGGCCAAGGAATTCAATACCATCGCCGTGGACGACGGCATCGCCATGGGTCACGACGGCATGCTCTACAGCCTGCCCAGCCGGGACATCATTTCCGACTCGGTGGAGTATATGGTCAACGCCCACTGCGCCGACGCCATGGTCTGCATTTCCAACTGTGACAAGATCACCCCCGGTATGCTGAATGCCGCGCTGCGGTTGAACATCCCGGTGGTCTTTGTGTCCGGCGGGCCGATGGAAGCGGGCAAGACCAAGCTTTCCAAGCACAAGCTGGACCTGGTCGATGCCATGGTCATTGCCGCCGACACCGACGCCAGCGACGAGAAAGTCGCCGAGTACGAGCGCTCCGCCTGCCCCACCTGCGGCTCCTGCTCGGGCATGTTTACCGCCAATTCGATGAACTGCCTGACCGAGGCTCTGGGCCTGTCCCTGCCCGGCAACGGCTCCACCCTCGCCACCCACGCCGACCGCGAGCAGCTGTTCCTGCGTGCAGGGCGGTTGGTGGTGGAGCTGTGCCAGCGCTACTACGAACAGGATGACGCCAGCGTGCTGCCGCGAAGCATCGCCAATTTCCAGGCATTCGAGAACGCAATCAGCCTCGACATTGCCATGGGCGGCTCCACCAACACCATCCTGCACCTGCTGGCGGCGGCGCAGGAAGCGGAGTTGGACTTCACCCTGCAGGACATAGACCGCCTCTCGCGGAAGGTGCCGCAGCTGTGCAAGGTGGCCCCCAACACGCCGCTGTACCATATGGAAGATGTGCACCGGGCCGGCGGCATCATGGCCATTCTCGGCGAGTTGGATCGCGCCGGGCTGCTGCACCGCGACTGCCCCACGGTACATAGCCCGAGCATGGCAGCGGCCATGGCGCAGTGGGACATCGTGCAAACCGGCGATGAAGCGGTGCACACGTTCTACAAGGCCGGCCCCGCGGGCATTCCCACCCAGACCGCGTTCAGCCAGAGTACCCGCTGGCCCAGCCTGGACCTGGATCGGGAGGGCGGCTGTATCCGCAATCTGGAGCACGCCTTCTCCCTTGAGGGCGGCCTCGCGGTGCTGTTCGGCAATATTGCCCTGGACGGTTGCGTAGTGAAGACCTCGGGTGTCGATGAGAGCATCCTCAAGTTTTCCGGGCCCGCCTACATATGCGAGAGCCAGGAGGGCGCGGTGGCAGATATCCTCGCCGACAGGGTCAAGCCAGGTGATGTGGTGATCATCCGCTACGAGGGGCCGCGCGGGGGCCCCGGTATGCAGGAAATGCTCTATCCCACCAGCTACCTGAAATCCAAAGGACTGGGCAAGGACTGCGCCCTGCTCACCGACGGCCGCTTTTCCGGCGGCACCTCGGGGCTGTCTATCGGCCACGTCTCCCCTGAAGCGGCATCGGGTGGTGCGATTGCCCTGGTGGAGCAGGGTGACATCATCGAGATCGACATTCCCAACCGCAGCATCAACGTCAGCTTGAGCGACGCGGAACTGGCGGCGCGCCGGCAGGCGATGGACGCCAGGGGCAAGGAGGGATGGAAACCCGCAGTGCAACGGCCGCGCAAGGTCAGCGCCGCGCTCAAGGTTTACGCCAGCATGGTCACCAGCGCGGACAAGGGCGCTGTGCGGGACCTGTCATTACTCGACTAGCAAACCCGGCACGGGTATCGGCCTTTGCCGAGCCCGCCTTCAGGCGCTACTTCTGGTCCACCTGCCTGTCGACGCTGGCCACCTGGGTGCTGCGCTTCCTGCTGGGCTGGAGCGCCTGGGCGCTGACCGGCACCGCCACCTGGGTGGGTATTGTCAGCGCTGCGATGCTGCTGCCCACTTTCCTCTTGTCCCCCGTATTCGGGGTGGTCTCGGATCGCATCAATCCCCGCAACGGCATGCTGGTCACGCTGCTCGGCCAGGGTCTGGTGGCCGCCACGGCAGGTACCGCCGAGCTGCTGGGCGTGTTCGGCCTGGGGCCACTTCTGCTTCTCGCCGTGATCGGTGGCGCCATCACCGCAGCCCACCAGCCCCTGCGCCTGTCGCTACTGCCGCTGTTGGTCCCGCGGGATGTGCTGCCGGGCGCGATCGGTGTCTCCGCCATTGTCTTCAACAGCTCCCGCATCCTGGGCCCTGCCCTCGGTGGCTGGCTGCTGGTGCGGGCATCGACCGGCACCGCGTTCCTGGTCGCCGCGGGCCTGTTTGCGGCGGGGCTGCTGTTGCTGACGCGTATTCGGCTGGCGCCCCGGGCAGCAGCGCAGGAGGGCTCTACTCTGCTGGGGGAAATGCTGGCAGGGCTGCGCTTCGTGCGCTCACATCGGGGAATCCAGGTCATCCTCGGCTTTACTCTGCTCAACGGCCTCCTCGGGCGCACCGTGATCGAACTATTACCTGCGATTTCCGGGAAATTGCTGGCGGGCAATGCCGGTACCCTGGCGACCCTGACGGCGACGGCCGGGGCGGGCGCCATTATGGGCGGGCTGCTACTGGCGCAGCGCCGCAATGCGGGCGAGGGCCTGCTGCGGCTGGTGGTATGGAGCCAGGTTGCAGGCTCGTTGTCACTGCTGCCGATCGCCTGGGCAGCAAGCACGCTGCGGTTGGGTGTGATCATCTTCGCCCTGAGCATGGCCATGACGATCGCCGGCATCGGCAGCCAGGCTCTCGCTCAGCTGTCGACACCGGATGCCTTCCGCGGCCGGGTTATGAGCCTGTGGGTGATGGTGACCATGGGCGCACCGGCCCTGGGCGCGCTGGCGCTGGGCCCGGCAGCCGACCAGCTGGGATTTCCGCCCATACTGCTTGGCTCTGCGCTGCTGGTGGCGGGCGCCAGCATCTGGCTCTATCGATCAGCAAGACTCGATACCTGATGAGTGACGTGCCCAAGAGTGAGGCCGGGGTACCTGTCGGCGTTTCCTCAGGATCCGAGGCGGTGCAGGGCGCAGAGCTTGTTGCCCGAGGGATCCCGCAGGTAAGCCAGGTAATAACCACTGCCCGGGCGCTCGCCGGGTGGGTCCTCACAGCTGCTGCCGCCGTTGGCCAGGCCGGCCGCATGCCAGGCGTCTGCCTGGGCCGGATTGGCGGCCGCAAAACCCACGGTGCTGCCGTTACCGGCAGTGGCCGGCTGGCCGTCGATGGGCTGAGTGATGGAGAAGACTCCCTTGGGAGTCATGTAGAAGCAGCGCCCCTTGTCGTCCATCGTTCCGGGCTCGTGGCCCAGTGCGCCAAGCACTGCATCGTAGAACTTCTTGGACGCCTGCACGTCGTTCGCGCCAACCATAATGTGGCTGAACATAGCTGCTATCTCCCTCTGGATTGATTGCGGCAGCCAAGATTACAATGATCTGCGCCCAGCGGCCAGATGCGCCGTGCCAGCGACCCACATGTCCCGGCGTATATGGAGGCGTCAGCCGGCAGCGGCTGCAGACCGCTGCTCACCCTGCTCCACCAGCGCCACGAGATCTCGCCGCAACTTGCCTATCTCCCGCCGCAGGTGCGTATCCTGACGCTCGCTGCGGCTGTTGAGCAGATCTGCCACCGCACGCTGGAGGACCTCGGCGTTATGGTCATAGGTGCTGCGATAATCGTCGGACACCGTCTCGCCACGTTTCGCCAGTGCCTCGCGCAGGGCTTCCTGCCAACCCGGCTCACGCTGCAGGATAAGTTCAAGCCGCGCTATCCACTGGCCGCGGGCTTCCAGCCATAGACTGTCGGACCGCCGCATCTCATCGCAGGCGGCAGTGAGGCCCGCTTTCTGCTCGGGCTGCAGGCGACCGATATACTTCCGCGCATTGTCCTCCAGCCGCTCGCAGGCATCGCTGGTATATTCGGCATCATCCCGCTCCAGATACTTTTCCTCGTACTCGGATTGCTGCTCATGCAAACCGGCGACGAACTCCCTTACCTGTTCGTCCCGCAGCTCCTCGCCCAGGGCCAGCAACCAGTCCAGGGCACCGTCCTGCATACGGTAGATGGCGACCTCGGCCTCTTCCGTCAGAATGCGCATATCTGCCGCGGTCAGTTCCCGGTCGAGCTTGCCCTCAACCCGATCGAGCAAAGCGACATAGCGCGGCAGCTCGTTCTGTCGGTGCCAGGCCAGGAAGGGCTGCAGCTCAGACTTGAGCAGATTGCGCTGGTCGCGATCCAGGCTGACATAGTCCCTCAGATACCAGGGCACCAGGAAGTCCAGGCGATTGTAGGCGAAGCGGGTACTGCTGCAGCCAGCCAGGAAGACCAGCAGCAGGGCCGCAATCCACAGTCGCGAACTGGCACAAGCGGGGAAAAACGTGTTCATGGGTAATCCAGACCATCGGTGGCAAACAGCATCTCTATGTTACGGAACGCCTTGAATTCCAGATGATTGCCCGCCGGATCACGGACAAAACAGGTCTGTTGTTCGCCCCGGCGCCCGGCGAAGCGCTGCGTAGGCTCAATGACAAAGGGGATGTTCTGCTGCCGCAGACGTGCGATCAGGCCATCAAGGTCCACCCAGGGCAGAATGACCCCGAAATGTGACGCGGGCACCGCCTCTCCATCCACGGGATTGCGCGAGACCGAGGGCATGGCCTCGGCGGGCACCAGGTGAGCCACCAGTTGATGTCCCCAGAAATCGTAATCTATCCAGCGGCTGGAGGCGCGACCTCGGGGGCAGCCTAGCAGCTCGCCGTAGAAATGATCTGCTGCCACGAGATCGTCGACAGGCAGGGCGAGGTGGAAACGGGGGTAGTCCATTGGCGTCACCAGGGTAGTCTATCGAGGTCGAGATTACCGCCACTGATCACGGTGACCACGCGGCGGCCGCGGAAACGCTCCGGGTGCTCCAGCAGGGCGGCAAAACTGACCGCTCCGGAGGGCTCGACCACAGTTTTGAGCCGGGTCCACTGCAGCCGCATGGCGGCGACGATATTGGCATCGGTCACGGTGAGGATTGTATCCACATACTGCCGGATCAGGGCAAAATTCAGCGCGCCGAGACCCGCGAGCAAGCCGTCGGCGATGGTATTCGGCGCAGTCGAGGGCTGCAATTCCCCCAGGCCGAAAGAACGGAAAGCGTCATCTGCTCCCTCGGGTTCGGCGGCGACCACCTCCACCTCCGGCCGCAAACTCTTGATCGCCACCGCCACCCCGGACAAGAGGCCGCCGCCGCCCACCGGGACCACAATCACCTCCAGATCCGGCACCTGCTCCAGGATTTCCAGGGCCACGGTGCCCTGACCGGCGATGACCCGCGGGTCGGCATAGGGATGCACCACATGCGCGCCGGTGCCGGCGATCACCCGCTCCAGGGTCGCCTCCCGGGCGGCCAGGGTCGGCTCACATTCGAGAATCAGGCCACCGTAGGCGGCTACCGCAGATTTTTTCGCCACGGGTGCATTCGCCGGCATGACGATATGCGCCGGAATCCCGCGCCGCCGCGCCGCCATCGCAAGGGCGGCGCCATGGTTGCCCGAGGAATGAGTGGCAACACCCCCGGCGGCCTCCTCGTCAGACAGGCTGAACACCGCATTGCTGGCACCGCGGGCCTTGAAGGCGCCAACCTTTTGCAGGTTTTCACACTTGAAGTGCACTCGCGCTCCCGTATGCGCGTCCAGCAGCTTGCTGCTGTATACCGGAGTGACATGGACATGGGCAGCGATGCGCTCACGCGCGGCCGTAATGTCCGCAAGGCTGGGGGCGGGGCTGGCCATTACTGTTTCCCTTGGTTGGCTGAGGAGTGTTGTTGCGGTCCCGGGTGGACGAAGTGCAGCTGCCAGCCCACACGGCGCCAGACCAGGTAGCCCAACAGAAAGTTGGTTTGTATCAGCAGACTCAGCACCCATTCGAAGGCGTCCTCCACCGACTTGTACATTACGCCATCCCAGGCCTGCAATACCACCGTAAGCACACCCAGCGCCAGCAGCAGACAGCACACCAGCCACATGCCCCGGGCCAGCCCCTGCACCTGCGGCAAGCGGGGTGCCAGGACCTTTAGCTGAGCGCTGAACAGTAGCTGGGAAAGAAAGGTAAAGGAAAAGAACAGCACTGTGCCGGCACGCCGCTGCAACCGCCAGCCCACCCCGGATTCACCCAGCACCGTGACGTACAGCACCAGCCCCAGGCAGGCGAGCAGCCCGAGCGCCAGCATCCAGCGCAGGCTGCGACTACCGGCTCCCCCCGGCTGCAGCGAGCGCAGCCAGCTGTAGTTGCACCACCAGTACATGGCCAGCACAACCGCCGCCGGCAGCATGGTAGCGCGAAAAACATAGCTGGCCGGGGGATGGCGCCCGGTAGCGCTGATGGAGGTGCAGCTGTCGATGTAGGGGTTGCACCATTCCACCAGGCCGTGGCTCGCCGCCACCAGCCAGGTGAGGTGGACCGCAGCAAACGGCAGGACCGCAGCCAGCAGAGCGAGAATGCGCAGGTTCATGCGCCAAGTCTACCATTGCCCTGTGCTATCCTCGCCCATTTGTCGGAGGATCAGCAGCTAATGGAGCAATTGCAGCAGCTCTCCGCGAGCTTCGCCAATACAGTATGGGGCGTGCCCCTGGTGGTCCTGCTGCTGGGTGGGGGCCTGTTCTTCGCCACCTATTCGCGCTTCCTGCCCTACCGCCACTTCAGCCATGCCTTCGGCATCATGCTGGGGCGCCACGACACGCCGGACCAGCCCGGCGAGTTGAGCCACGCCCAGGCCCTGGCGGCTGCGCTCTCCGGCACCATGGGCCTGGGCAATATCTCCGGCGTCGCGCTGGCCATTGTCGCCGGCGGCCCGGGCGCCGTGTTCTGGATGTGGATGTCGGCGCTGGTCGGCATTGCGACCAAGTTTTTCACCTGTTCCCTCGGAGTCATGTACCGGGGCACCGACAGCGAGGGCAAGCTGCAGGGCGGGCCCATGTACATCATCCGCGAGGCCCTGCCGCGAGGCTTCTACCCGCTGGCAATCCTGTTCTCCGTGGCCGGCTTGATCGGCACTCTGCCGATTTTCCAGGCCAACCAGCTGACTGCGCTGGTGCGCGAAAACCTGTTGCCTGGCGGCGATCCGCTGCTGACCAGCTTCCTGATCGGTTGCGCCATGGCAGCGGTGGTGGCCATGGTCATTTTCGGCGGCCTGCAGCGGGTCGCCAAAGTCGCCATCGCGCTACTGCCCCTCATGGTCGTCACCTACCTCGCCATGACCCTGTACCTGCTGGTACTGCACCATGCCCAGGTGCCCGGGCTGCTGGCGAGTATTGTCACCGACGCCTTCAATCCCCAGGCGGTAGGCGGCGGCCTGCTGGGGGTTATCCTCATCGGTGTCAGCCGCGGGGCCTTCTCCAACGAAGCCGGCGTGGGCACCGAGGTCATGGCCCACGGTGCCGCCAAAACCAACGAGCCGATCCGGGAAGGCCTGGTGGCGATGATGGGGCCGGTGGCGGATACCCTGATTGTGTGTACCTGCACAGCGCTGGTAATCCTGCTGGCAGGCACCTGGACGGACCCCGGTGATCTGACCGGCATCACCCTTACCGCCAATGCCTTTCGCGCCGACCTGGGCATGCTGGGAGTTGGCCTCCTGCTCTTTGTCACCCTGATCCTCGCCAGCACCACCATGTTTACCATGTGGTACTACGGCGCGAAATGCTTTGGCTTTCTGTTCGGCGCCCGGCTGCAGCACTACTACCGCTGGTTCTTTGTGCTGGCGGTGATATTTGGCGCCAGTGTCAGCATTGAACTGGTGTTCAACCTCATTTCCGGCTCCTACGGCCTGATGGCGATTCCCACCATGATCGCCACCCTGATGCTGGCCGGTCGGGTCAAGGCAGCGGCGAAGGATTATTTTCACCGCCACCCCTATTAGGAAAGCTTCATGTCGGGAAACAGCAAGCGCAGACTTACCGTTGGAATACTTGGCGGCATGGGACCCGAGGCCACGGTCGACTTCATGGCCCGGGTGCTCGCAGCCACTCCCGCCAGCTGTGACCAGGAGCACATCCGCATGCTGGTGGATCACAATCCCGGCGTTCCCGATCGCCACGCCGCCATTGCCGGTACCGGAGCGGACATCGGCCCTGAGCTTGCAAGCATGGCGCAGGGACTGGAGGCCGCCGGAGCGGACTTCCTGGTCATGGTCTGCAACACTGCGCACGCCTATACTGACGCCATCCGCGCCGCGGTGAGCGTTCCCTTTGTCAGTATTGTTGACGTAGTCATGGCCGCCGTGGCCGAGCACCCGGCCCGTGTAGTCGGCATATTGGCCGCTGACGGCTGCCTGCAGGCGCGCCTGTACCAGCAGGCACTGGCGGCGGCGGGGCGCGAACCACTGCTGTGGACAGCGACGGAGCAGGAACGGTTCATGGGGCTGCTGTGGCGAATCAAGGCCGGCGAGCGCGGGCCCGAGCTCCGCTCCGGCCTGCAGGCGCTGGCCGCCAGCCTGGAATTTGCCGGGGCAGAGCTGTTGCTCGCCTGCTGTACCGAGATACCCCTGGTCCTGGAGCGGGGCGATACCGGCGTCGAGCTCCTGTCCTCAACCGACCTGCTGGCAAGACATACGGTGGCCCTGGCTACAACAATCCAAGAGGAGTAAACCATGCACCTGGCTCGCTTTCCCCGCATCAAGCTGGCGCACCTGCCCACTCCGCTGGAGTACCTGCCACGGCTAAGCGAACACCTCGGAGGACCCAAAATCTTCGTCAAACGAGACGATTGCACCGGCTTGGCCAGCGGCGGCAACAAGACCCGGAAGCTCGAGTTCCTCCTCGCCGATGCCCGCCAACAGGGCGCCGATACCGTCATCACCCAGGGCGCGGTGCAATCCAACCACGCCCGCCAGACCGCGGCCGGGGCCGCACGGCTGGGCATGGGCTGCGAGCTGCTGTTCGAGAACCGCATAGCCGAACCCAGCGAGATCTACCTGAATTCCGGCAACGTTTTCCTCGATCATCTGCTCGGTGCCAACACCCGCCATTATCCGGGCGGGACCGACATGAACGCCGCCATGGAAGAGGTCGCAGCGGAACTGCGCAGCGCCGGCGCGGTACCCTATATCATCCCCGGTGGCGGCTCCAATCCAATCGGCGCCCTCGGCTACGTCGACTGCGCCCTGGAGCTGCTGCAGCAGGTAAACCAGGCTCAGCTGCACATCGACTGTGTGGTGCACGCCACTGGCAGCGCCGGCACCCAGGCCGGGCTGGTCGCCGGCCTGCGCGCCACCCATTCGGACATTCCGGTACTGGGCATAGGGGTCAACGCGCCGCAGGAGGTACAGGAGGAGCGTGTCTTCAAGCTGGCTACGGCAACCGCGGAGCTTATTCGCGCCGGCAGCTGTGTCCGCCGGGAAGATGTGGTCGCCAACTGCGACTATATCGGCGCCGGCTACGGCGTGCCCACCGAGGGCATGCGGGAAGCCCTGAAATTGCTGGCGCGACTGGAGGGGCTGCTGTTTGACCCGGTGTACAGCGGCAAGGCGCTGGCTGGCCTGATCGACCTCGTGCAGCAACGCTACTTCCGGGCCGAGCAGAACATCGTCTTTCTACACACCGGCGGTTCAGCGGGACTTTTCGGTTATCGCAAGGAGCTGCTCTGAGAACTGCTAAAGATCATCCAGGTTGCTGTGGCGAATATCCTCGCCCCGCACGAGGTAGACAATGTGTTCACAGATATTCTTGGTGTGGTCGCCAACCCGCTCCAGTGACCGCAGGGTCCAGAGTATATTCATCACCCGGGAAATGCTGCGGGGATCCTCCATCATGTAGGTGATCAACTCCCGCAGCGCGGTCTTATAGTCCAGATCCACCTGCTCATCCGCCTTCAGGGTTGCGATGGCGGTATCGACGTCAAAGCGGGCAAAGGCATCGAGGGCATCATTGAGCATGGTGCGCACACCCTTGGCAATGTGCCGGATCTCGACATAGCCGTGGGGCGCGGAGCCTTCCTCGCAGAGAAGAATTGCCATGTTGGCAATCTTCTTGGCCTCGTCGCCGATTCGCTCCAGATCCCGAATGATCTTGCTGACCGACATCACCATCCGCAGATCCGACGCGGCCGGCTGACGCCGGGCGATCAGCGTGGTGCAGGCTTCGTCGATCTCAAGCTCGAAGTCGTCAATTTCCTCCTCACCGGCGATCACATCCCTCGCGAGATCGCTATTGGCCTCAAGCAGGGCCGCGACGGCATTCCCGACCTGGTTCTCGACCTTGCCGCCCATCGCCAGCATCTGGGTCTTGATCAGCTCCAGCTCTTCGTTGAAATGGCGGGAAATGTGCTGGTCGAGATGAAGGTTGTCCACTGGGTACTCCTCAGCCGTAGCGGCCAGTAATGTAGTCTTCTGTCTGTTTCAGGGCGGGTTTGGTGAACAGCTTTTCCGTGTGATCGAACTCAACCAGATCGCCCATGTACATGAACGCTGTGTAGTCCGATACCCGCGCCGCTTGTTGCATGTTATGCGTCACAATGACAATCGTATACTGATCCTTCAACTCGTAAATAAGTTCTTCTATTTTTGCCGTCGAAATAGGATCCAGGGCCGACGCGGGCTCGTCCAGCAGGATCACCTCCGGTTCGATGGCAACGGCGCGGGCAATGACCAGGCGTTGCTGCTGGCCGCCCGAAAGCCCGAAGGCGTTGTCGTTGAGGCGATCCTTGACCTCGTCCCAGAGGGCGGCACCCCGCAGGGAGCGCTCGACGACCTCGTCCAAAAGCCCCTTGGCATTAACCCCCTGCAGACGCAGCCCGTAGGCCACGTTTTCATAGATGGACTTGGGAAAGGGGTTGGGTTTCTGGAATACCATACCCACGCTGCGGCGCAGCTCGGCCACGTCGACGCTGCGATTGAAAATGTTCTGCCCATCCATGATGATCTCGCCGGTTATCCGGCAGGTATCGATCAGATCGTTCATGCGGTTGAAACAGCGCAGCAGCGTAGATTTTCCGCACCCGGAAGGCCCGATAAAGGCAGTAACCTTCTTTTCAGGGATACTGAAGTTGATGTTCTTCAGGGCTTGATCGTTATCATAATAGAGATTGAGATCCTTTACCCTGATCTTTTCGACCTCATCTACCAGCGACACCATGGCCGCCTTCTTGGCGTCCAGGCCTCCCCCCACCGAGGTTGCTATGTGGGCCCCCTGTTGCTCTGCTTGCGTGCTCATGTCTTCTGCCTCGTTCCTGAAAAACCTGTCTCGGGGGAATCCATCAGTCCGACTCGCTCCTGTACCTCTCGCGGAGCCGATTGCGGATGGTGATCGCCGTCAGGTTGAGCATAACGATCAACAGCACCAGGACCAGAGCAGTGGCGTACACCAGCGCCTCAGCCGCTTCCGCATGTGGGCTCTGAAAGCCGACGTCGTAGATATGGAAGCCCAGGTGCATGATCTTGCGCTCGAAGTGGATGAATGGAAAGTTGCCGTCGATAGGCAGGGTCGGTGCGAGTTTGACCACCCCCACCAGCATCAGTGGCGCAACCTCCCCAGCGGCGCGCGCGATGGCGAGAATCAGCCCGGTCATCATCGCCGGCGTCGCCAGGGGTACGACCACCTTCCACAGCGTCTCGCCTTTGGTCGCGCCAAGCGCCAGCGAGCCCTGGCGGATGGTACTGGGAATACGCGCCAGCCCCTCCTCGGTAGAGACGATGACTACCGGCAGGGTGAGCAGCGCCAGGGTGAGGGACGCCCAGAACAGTCCCGGGGTGCCGAAAGTCGGAGCCGGCAGCGCTTCGGGATAGAACGTCTGGTCTATACCGCTGCCGAGGAAGTAAACAAAGAATCCGAGGCCAAAGACACCAAAGACGATTGATGGCACGCCGGCGAGGTTATACACCGAGATACGAATCATCCGCAGCAGTGGCCCCTGCTTCGCGTACTCGCGCAGATAGATTGCCGCCAGCACACCAAACGGCGTAACGATGATCGACATCACCAGAACCATGGTGACGGTGCCGAAAATCGCCGGGAAAATGCCACCTTCGGTGTTAGCTTCGCGTGGGTAACCGAAGATGAAATCGAAGAAACTGCCCACGTAGAAGCCAACCTTCGCCGGGATCGACATCTGGTTGGGACGCCATGCCTTGACGATGTCCGCAAGGCGAACCGCCACCTCCTGGCCCTCTGCGATCTCGAGGACAATGCTGTCCCGCCGCGCATCGTCATAGAGCTGGTTCAGACGCGTCTCCAGCACCGCATACCGTGCCCGCAGGTCGGCATTGCGTTGCTCAAACTGCGACTCCAGATCCGGGGTCAGTTCGGCGCGCAGCTCGGCGCGTCGACGATCGAGGCGCACCCGCTCCAGCGCGAAATTGATGTCGCCAATGGCGCCGCGCTCGATAGAGCGAATCTCCTCGAAGAGCCGGTTACTGCGCTTGAGCCGCTCGACGAAATCAGACCAGAGCCCGGTGCCTTCGGCGATTATCCGGTCCTGCTCCAGAAGGCGCACGGGAAAGCCGTAAAAGTCACCCCACTCCCGCCGTTCCAGAACAATCACCTCACGCGGGTAGTTCCACTCGCCCATAAAATCTTCTAGGTAGTAAGTGAAATCACGTCCGGTCACATCGCGGTTGCCCGATTTGATCAAGTGACGGGTAACACGCAGCTGTTCTTCCGGGAACGCTACCCCGGCATCACGCATGGTCTGCGCAGCCAGGGTCTCGCTGCGGCGCAGGTTACCTATCACCTCCACCGTGGCCTGCGTCTGCGGTTCCGTGTAGGTCGTTTGCAGGACCTGATGCGGCCAGAAAGTGCCGAAACCACGTACCAGAATGAGGAGCAGCAGGCCAAATACCATGATCATGCTGATGGTGACCGCGCCACCGTTCAGCCAGATCCAGGGGGCCCCGCTTGTCCACCAGTTTTTCATGATCTCAGCCTCGGAGTCGTCGTGGCGTTACAGCGACGCATAGCGCTTGCGCAGTCGCTGTCGTACCAGCTCAGCCGCCGTATTGAGCAGGAAGGTAAAGGACAGTAGCACCAGCGCCGACAGGAAGAGAACGCGGAAGTGGGTTGATCCAACCGCTGTCTCCGGTAGTTCTACCGCCACGTTGGCTGCCAGGGTGCGCATGCCTTCAAATATGTTGAAGTTGACGATCGGGCTGTTGCCGGAGGCCATCAGCACGATCATGGTCTCGCCCACCGCGCGGCCAAAACCTATCATCACCGCAGAAAAGATGCCGGGGCTGGCCGTCAGCAGGACCACGCCAACGACCGTCTGCCAGGACGTCGCGCCGAGCGCAAGCGAACCCTGGGTCAGGTGCTTGGGCACGTTGAATACCGCGTCCTCGGCGATCGAGAAGATAGTCGGGATGACGGCGAAGCCCATCGCGATGCCTACGATAAGCGCATTGCGCTGGTCGTAGGGAATACCCACATCCGTCAGCCACTGGCGCATAGAGCCATCGAAAAAAGCGACCTCGATCCAGGGACTGCTGCTGATCACGAACCAGCCGGTTAGCAGAACTACCGGGACCAGCATCAGTGCCTCCCAGCCGGGCCCGATGCTGTTCCGGATGGCGTCGGGCAGCCTGCTCCAGGTGAAGCCGAAAATCAGCATGACCAGCGGAAAGAGCACGACGCCGGTTACCAGGATCGGCAGGTTGTTCTCGATGTAGGGTGCCAGCCAGATACCTGCCAGAAAGCCGAGAATCACCGTCGGCAGCGCCTCCATCAGCTCGATCGACGGCTTCACGATCTTGCGCATTACCGGAGTCATGAAGTAGGCGGTATAGATCGCCCCCATGATCGCCAGGGGCGTCGCCAGAAGCATGGCGAACAGGGCGGCTTTGAGGGTGCCGATCGAGAGTGGCACCAGGCTCAATTTGGCCTCGAAAGCGTCATCAGCCGAGGTCGACTGCCAGATGAACTGCGGCTCGCCGCGCCCCTCGTACCAGACCTTGCTCCACAGAGCACTGATCGAGGTCTGGGGATGCGAGTTGTCGATCACCAGAACATTCAACCGGTCGGAGCCCTCGCTGGTGGCCAGCGCCAGACTGTTGGTCGGCGCAATGGCAAGGCGCGAGATGGCACCCTCGGCTACATTCAGGCTGTGCAGGGTGGCGCTGGAAGTAGCGTAATGAAGCTTCACTTCGCCGGTTTCATCGCCAGTAAGAAAACCTTTGCGGGTGTACTCCGGCTCGATGAAAGTGACCGCACCTTCGTGACTGTGGAAGGAACGGATATGGGTCATGTTCTGCGTGCCGGTCTCTTCGTCACGCACCAGAAACCACTGGCGTACGCTGCCGTCGGAACCGCCGACGATGAGAGACCGTGTGCCGACCAGGAATTCCGCGGCGCTGACCCGCAGTCCCTCGGGCACCAGCCTGACCTCCTCAATCAGCTGGGGGTTGTTCTGGTCGGTGATGTCGAAGGAGTAGAGATGGCCGCGGTCGTCAATGGCAAACAGGTTGCGCAGCGACTCGTTGACCAGGATCTGATGAATCGGGCGGTTAACTGCTGGCAGGCGGTAATCCTGGCGGGAAATTTCCGTGCGGCCCGTAAACATGTTGGAGCGGGTGCCGAACAAGGCCACTGAAATCTGACCACCTTGCGTACCGGCAGCAACGATGTAGCCACCACGGCCCTCAACCACGGCCAGCGCCGAGTAGGTGTCACGATTCAGTTCACCCAGATTGATCGGCTCTTCACCCAGCGGATAAGCCAGCTCAGGGCTGATTTGGCGCACGCCGGCAATGAATGTTTGCGGATACTCGACTTTGAGCGGCAATACGGAGCCGTCACTGAAGCCGTAGACAAAGAGGCTGCGACGGCTCTCGGAGCGGCCGAAGCTGGTGACCGTGGAACCAGCCGGACGGGGTATCTCAACCTCGCTGCGCAGCGTCCCATCCCCAGCGTTGAAGAAGATGATCTGGCCGGTCTGGGTGAAGCGTGCACCGATTTCCGCGTACCGATCCAGGGTCAGGTGGGTTGTCACCGAGCGTCCCTCGCCCCCGGGCATGGTGTACTCGGCATGCGACTCCATCGTGGAGGGAGCCAGCAGCGGAACCACTTCATAGAAGAGGTATGCGAAGATCAGGGCAAGGGCGACAATGACCCCGATGCCGCTGGCTCCCACGCCATAGCGCGAAATCTTGTCACGCAGAGTGCGGGTCTTGCGCAGCTTCTCACGCGATGCCGGGTCCGGCAGCAACGATGCCCGATCGCGGTTCTCTTCATCGGTGGTTGCAGTCATGATTTTCCTTGTACTCTCTTGACGCACTGCCTGGTCAAAAACAAAGCCCCACCACGCTCATCGTGGTGAGGCCTGTCGTTCTGGCTGGGCGGAGCCTACTCCAGGCCTTTTTCCTTGCGGAAGCGACTGGCGACGATCTCCGGCAGAGTTACATAGCCGTCGCGGAAAACAACCCCCTGACCTTCAGCCGACAACACCATGCGGAAGAATTCGCGCTCCATAGGATTCCAGCCATTGTTAGGGTGCTTGTTGGCATAAATGTAGAGGAAGCGGGCCAGCGGGTAGTCGTTGGTGATCGCGTTCTCGGGGCTGGCGTCGAAGAAGGGCAGGCCGAGCTCCCTGGAGAGCGGGATCGCGCGCACGCCGGAGGTACGATAGCCGATACCCGAGTAGCCAATGCCGTTGATGGTCTGTTCGACGCCACGAACTACGGCCGATGAGCCCGGCTGTTCGTTGATGGTCGACTTGAAGTCGCCGCCGCAGAGAGCGTTTTCCTTGAAGTAGCCATAGGTTCCGGAGACAGCATTGCGGCTGTACAGGGTGATGTCGCGATTGGCCCACGCACCGGTCAGGCCAAGCTGGCCCCAGGTGGTGATGTCGCGATCAAAACCACAGGCGCGGGTGGCCGAAAAAACCGCGTCGACCTGTGCGATAGACATCCCTTCGATGGGGTTGTCCTTGTTCACATAGACGGCCAGCATGTCGATGGCAACCGGAACCTGGGTCGCAGGATAGCCATAGCGCTCTTCGAAGGCGCGCTGTTCGGAGTCACGCATGTCCCGACTCATCGGACCGAAATTGGAGGTGCCTTCGACCAGTGCCGGCGGCGCGGTCGAGGTGCCGGCGCCCTGGATCTGGATGTTGACGTTGGGGTAGTACTTGGCAAACTCCTCCGCCCACAGGGTCATCAGGTTATTCAGGGTGTCGGAACCGATTGAGGTCAAATTACCTGAAACGCCCGAGACGCGCTCATAGCTCGGAAGCTCGGGGTCGACATCGGCCCGGGCCGGCAGGGCACTGAAGCCGAGAGCGGCGATGGCAGCGAACACTACTGATTTCCTGAACATTGTCACAATTCCTCTGGTCTGCATGAGATCACAATGGATCACGAATTTGCTTACTTTATTTAACCCGCACACTATCAGCGAGACACATGGCAGCAAAATGACACTTAAATGACGGATTCATGAACCCATCTGCTGCGCCAGCCCGGGCACCGGGTGCTGGGACGGGTCAAGTTGCCGCTGCGGTGCCGGCGGTACCACCCGCAATAACTCGAGCTCGAAAATCAGCGTCTCCTCTGCCCCGATCCGGCCGCCGCCGGCGCGCCCGTAGGCCAATTCAGGCGGAATGACCATCCGCACCAGGCTGCCTTCGCCTACTTCTGTCAAAACCCTCTGCCAGCCGAGTATAGTGCGCGCCACGGGGATCGTGACTGGCTGGTCAAGGCGGCGGGTCGTATCGAAAAGCCTGCCATCGATATGCCAGCCGCTGTAGTGAACCTCTACCAGATCATCGAGCGTTGGCACAGCGCCGCTGCCTGCACGCAGCATCTCTACCTGCAGGCCGTCCCGCAACTGTACAACGCCACTGCGGCGGGCACTCTCCTCGCGAAAACGGGCCCCTGCCTCATGATTGATTTCGGCCAGCAAGACCTGCTCCTCAACCTGCTCGGGGGTCAGGCCGAGCCCCCTGGCAGCAACCCAGACAACAATCAGCGCCAGCAGAGAACCCATGATGAGCCGCAACATCACTGCTGTGCCCACTCTCGAGCTCTCTGCAGGGCGAGGGTCATTTCCTCCCCGCTGAGTTCTGCCTCCAGAGTCTCACGCAACTGCCTCCCCTCGGGATCACCGGCAATCGCTGCGAGAATCGCCCACATGGCCGCTGTGACCGGATCGGCCTCCACGCCGAGGCCTTCATGGTATATAGCCGCCAACCAGCCTTGCATCTGCGGATGACCCTGATCGGCACCTAGCCGTGCGTAGTAGCGTGCCAGCTCGTAATCGGATGCAATTGCTCCGACTCCCTCCAAATACAGTCCGGCGAGAAAGAAGTTGGCAACGGGGTGACCACCTGCTTGCGCCCGCATCAGCAGGGTGAGAGCCTCATCGAGCCGGCCGCTTGCACCGCCCTGACGGGCCTCGGCGATAAGCACCGAGGCCAGGGCAACGTGGGCATCGAGATCGCCGCTGTCGATGGCAGAGCGAAACCACGCTTCGGCGTGCTTTCTATCCTGAACCGCTTCGTCTCCCAGGAGGTACAGCCAGCCGAGTTTGAGCGCAAGATGCCCGGCACCCGCGTGGAAGGCACGCGCATACCAAAACGCTGCCAGGGACTGGCTGGGTTCAACACCCAGCCCCTCCTCATGAATGCGCCCCAGGTGGGCCATCGCCGTCGGCGAACCGTCATTGGCGGCCGTGAGGAACTCGGTGCGAGCACCCTCCCAGTGCGGAGGCTGGCTCTCCATGAAGCGGTGCGCCCGCAGCTCCGCGGGGTGCAGCTGTGGTGGCTCGCCCGCAGCTACGGTCTGCGCAAGAATCAGCCAACACGCCAGGACCAAGCATACCGCTGCCCCCGCGGAACTTCGATATTGCTTCGTCATCCACATACTACGCTGCATTGTAGGGTGCATTTATGACACTAATGTTACAACACATGGGCGACCACTGTGTACAGCTGTTCGGGAATCCAGGTCCCGTCGGTACCCCCTGGCCAGGCTCCTCCGCTATCGACTTCCGGTGCCAGGCTCTGCACAATCTGTCCCAATCCCGAAAGCAGGCGGATTCATCTCGTGCAAGGTGTTCGCAGCGAACTACTCACCCTTGGCAGCGGACTCCTCTTGTTCGGGCTGCTGGGCGTCCAGCTCGGACATCCGGGCCTCACGCTCGCATTTGGCGTTTCAGTTTTTCTGCTCGTGCACATCCAACGGCTGCGGCGACTGCAACGCTGGCTGGCCACCAATGACGCCGAGCGGCCACCGCACATACCCGGCATCTGGGGCTCGATAGCGGAGGACTTCTATCGCCATCGACGCGATCTGCGGCGGGAACAGCTGGCCCACGCCAACCTTACAGCGCGCGTGCGCCAGATCACCGCAGCCCTGGAAGACGGCCTCATATTGCTCGATCGCAAACAGCAGTTGGACTGGTGGAACCCCAGCGCCGCTCGTCTCCTCAAGCTGCGTGCCAGCGACCGAGGCTTCAATATCGCCAACCTGGTCCGCAACCCCCTGTTCACCGCCTATATCCAGCAGACCAGCTTCGACCAGCCTCTGGAACTCTATGCACCACAGGATGACAGACGTACCTATCAATATCTCGCCGGGCGCTACGGTCAGGGCGAGGTCGTGCTGGTAGTGCGCGACATCACCCGCATGCGACGCCTGGAAGAGCTACGCAAGGTGTTCGTGGCCAACGTATCCCACGAATTGCGCACCCCGCTGACGGTAATGGTGGGCTACCTCGAAACAATGGCGGATCAGGATGCCCAGCTGCCGGAGAAGTGGCGCAGGGTGCTACCCCAGATGCAGCAACAGGCACGGCGCCTCACCTCGCTCACCGCCGATCTGCTGACTTTGTCGCAGCTCGAATCTACGCCGCCTGCAGCAAAACCTGCTACCGTCGAGCTGCAAAGCCTGCTGCAAACGGTGGCCGGACAGGCTCGCGATCTTTCCAGCGGCAAACATGAAATCGCTGTTGACTGTCCACCCGGTCTGGCGCTCAAGGGTGACAGCAAGGAACTGTACAGCGCGTTTTCCAATTTCGCCTTTAACGCGATCCGGCACAATCCCCAGGGATGCAAGGTGAAGCTGAGTGCCCGGTCCGAGCAGGAGACCGTCGTGGTGGAAATCTCTGACGATGGGGTGGGCATCGATAGCCGGCACCTGCCGCGCCTGACCGAGCGCTTCTACCGGGTTGATGAAGCCCGGGCGTCGGCTACCGGTGGCTCAGGCCTCGGTCTGGCCATCGCCAAACATGTGCTCGCACGCCATCAGGGACAGCTGGACATCAGGAGCCATCCAGGCAAGGGCAGCACCTTCACCTGCCGCTTCCCGGTCCGGGCGGACCTGGCGTGATGGGGTTCAGGCCGCGGCGGTCTGGCCCTGCTCCGAGGCCTTGTTGATGGCGCCGAGAATCCCGTCCAGGGAGGCCTGGATAATGTCCGGGCTACGGCCCACACCGCAGTAACGCTCACCATCAATGTTGAGCTGGATGTAGCAGACCGCTTCCGCATCCGCGCTTTGGCTGAGAGCGTGCTCGCTGTATTCCACCAGCACTATGTTTCTGCCGGTGAAGCGCTGCATGGCGTCGACAAAGGACGCCACCACGCCACTGCCGGTACCGTTCAAGATGCTGCGACTGCCACCTTCCAGCAGTTCCGCGCGCAGCTGGTCGACGTTGTCGGCGCGGCTCACCTGATAGTTCCCCAGGCTCCAGCGGCCGACGCCGGAGAGGTAGCTGCGCTGGAACAGGTCGTGGATAGCCTGCGGCGACAGTTCCGACTCCTGCTTCTCGGCATGAGCCTGCACCAGCGAACTGAAGTCGATCTGCAGCCAGCGCGGCAGCGCATAGCCGAAATTGCTCTCCAGCACATAGGCGACGCCGCCCTTGCCTGACTGGCTGTTGATGCGGATGACCTCCTGATAGGAGCGTCCGATATCTGCCGGGTCGATGGGCAGGTAGGCAACCTGCCAGGGAGCGCGCTCATCGCGTTTCGCCAGGCATTTCTTGATCGCATCCTGGTGGCTGCCGGAAAAAGCGGTAAACACCAGCTCGCCCGCGTAGGGGTGGCGGGGATGAACCGGCAGCTGGGTGCATTCCTTCACTGTCTGGATGATTTCATCCATATGGCCCAACTGCAGCTCCGGGTCGACACCCTGGCTATAGAGGTTCATGGCCATGGTGACAATGTCCATGTTGCCGGTACGCTCACCATTGCCCATCAGGGTGCCTTCCACCCTGTCGGCACCGGCCAGCACCCCCAGCTCCGCTGCCGCCACGCCGCAGCCGCGGTCATTGTGGGTGTGCAGGGAAATCAGCAGGGACTCGCGGTTGGCCACGCGGTCGCAAAACCACTCGATCTGATCCGCGTAGACGTTGGGCGTGCTCATTTCCACCGTGGCCGGTAAATTGATGATCACCGGCTTGTCAGGAGTTGGCTGCCACACTGCCGTCACCGCATCGACTACCTCCACCGCAAAATCCAGCTCGGTACCGGTAAAGCTTTCCGGGGAATACTCGAACACCCACTCGGTTTCCGGGTAGCGCGCCGCGGTGTCGCGCACCAGCTGGGCGCCCTTGACCGCGATATCCACGATCCCGGCCCGGTCGAGGCCAAATACCTGCTCCCGCTGCACTGTCGAGGTAGAGTTGTAGACGTGTACGATCGCCCGCCGGACACCGCGCAGGGCCTCGAAGGTCTTCTCGATCAATTCCGGGCGGGCCTGGGTCAGCACCTGAATTGTGACATCCTCGGGAATCCTGCCCTTTTCTATCAGCTCGCGGCAGAAGTTGAAATCATGGCTGGAGGCCGAGGGAAAGCCGACCTCGATTTCCTTGAAGCCTATCTTGACCAGCTGGTCCCAGAGCCGTGATTTCTGCCGCCCCGTCATCGGCTCGATCAGCGCCTGGTTACCGTCGCGCAGGTCCACGCTGCACCACTGGGGCGCGCGGGTGATCTCCCGATCTGGCCAGCGCCGGGAGGCCATCCTGATGGGCTGGAAGGCCTGATACTTGCGGTGATCGAACTGGCTCATTCTGGTATGTCCTCTGGGTGATGCTTCGGCCGAGTACACAGTATAGGTGTATAGAGGTGGTGTTTTGCTGCAAATAAACCAGTACAAACGGATTTTTTTGGTTTATTATTGCGCATATAGCGACTTATTTGACGTTTTACACCACAGAGGACCCAGTCAGTGGCCTGTTGGTTGCTCAAAACCGAACCCGACAGCTTCAGCATTGATGACCTGGCATCACGCCCGCAGCAAACCGAGCCCTGGGACGGCATACGCAATTACCAGGCCCGCAACTTCATTCGCGACGGGATGCAGGTGGGGGACGAGGCGCTGATCTATCATTCCAGCTGTGCCGTGCCAGCGGTTGTCGGCCTGGCCGGTGTGGCCAGCGAGCCGCGGCCGGACCCGAGCCAGTTCGACCCCGAATCCCCCTACTGCGACGCCGGCAGCGATCCCGATCATCCGCGCTGGGTACTGGTGGACATCCGCTACAGATGCCATCTGCCGCGGCCGGTGCCCCTGGCGGAACTGAAACAGCATGCCGAGGCCCTGGGCGACTTCGCCCTGCTCAAGCGCAGCCGCCTGTCGGTGATGCCGGTCGGTGCGGCGCAGCGGGACTTCATCCTCGCCCTGGCCGCGGACGGGGGGCAGGCGGATGAAACTTGATCGCAGCGACCGCCGTATCCTCGACATCCTGCAGCGGGAGGGGCGCATCAGCAACCTGGAGCTGGCGGAGCGCATCGGCCTCTCGCCCACCCCCTGCTCGCGGCGGGTAAAGCGGCTGGAGGAGTCCGGGTTGATCCGCGGCACCGCCACCCTGTTGGACCAGTCGCGGCTGGGACTCAAGCTTACCGCCTATATCGGCATCAGCATGGACCGCCACACCCCCGACCGCTTCGATGCCTTCGAGGCCCAGGTTAGCGAGTTCCCCGAGGTCATGGAGTGCTCAGTGGTAACCGGCCAGAGCGCGGACTACCTGCTCAAGGCCGTGGTGCCGGATATGCAGCACTACGAGCGCTTTCTGCTCGGCAAGCTGACGCGGATACCCGGGGTGACCGGGGTTCACTCCAGCTTTGAACTGCGCCGTGTGGTGCAGAACACCGCTTTGCCCCTGGACCATATCGACAGCGAGACCGAGGTTTAAGCGGCTCCCACCGCTCCGGGCACATTCCCGTCACATTTGCTGGCCGCTGCAGGGCTTGCCGCCGCGCCGTACTTGCGCGCATTATCGGATGAAAAGCAATGGAGCGGGAGCATGGAAGGAATGCAGGACAGGGTGGCCCTGGTCACCGGCGGTGCCAGCGGCATGGGCCGCATAATGGCTCTGCGACTGGCGCGCAATGGCGCGCGGGTTGCCATCTTTGATGTGAACGATGAAGGCCTCGAGGCCACGGCGGCCGGGCAGGACAGTATCACCCCGTACCGCTGTGACATCGGCGATCTGGCGGCTGTAGAAGCGAAAGTCGCGCAGGTACAGGAGGCCCTGGGTCCCATCGACCTGCTGGTGCACGCTGCTGCGCTGATGCCCAGCCACAAGCTGGTGGACCACACCCACGCGGGTATGGAGCGTCTGTTCCGGATCAACTATTTCGGCACCACCTACATGGTGCAGGCAGTCCTCCCTGAAATGCTCAAGCGGCGCAGCGGACGGGTTATCGCCTTCGGCTCCATTGCCGGCCACGCGCTGGTGCCACATATGGGGGGCTATTGCGCCACCAAGTCCGCGGTCAACACCTATATGGAAGTGCTGCAGAATGAGCTACGGAATTCAGGTGTGCGGGTTCACCTGGTATGCCCTCCCGCTGTCAACACGCCCCTGATCGACCAGACTCTCGCGACTGACAGTCCCGGCAGCCTTATCGAAGCGAAGAAATCCGGCAGGCTGTCAGACCCGGAGAAAATAGTCGATGCCATCGAAAAGGGCGTCGCCAAGGACAAGGACATCATCTACCCGGGCGAAGCCCGCCTGCTGATGCTCTGGCACACCCTGTTTCCAAGCCTGTGGTGGAAAACTGTGCTCAAGTTCGAGAAAGACTGACCTGGTTAACTGGCGGCAATAACCAGACGATCCCGGCCAGCTTGCTTGGCTTCATAGAGGGCGTTGTCCGCCCGGGCCAACCAGCGTGACCAGTCCTCTCCCGACCTGATGATGGCTGCCCCGGCTGAGAAACGGATCGTGCCCTCGGGGCCGGGAACGCTGCCAGAGAGCCTCTCGTGCAACTCCGGCAGCGCCGTCCCCGCGGTCTCGCCGGACATGCCCCGTAGCAGCACCACGAATTCCTCACCACCCATGCGATAAAGCCCATCCTCGAGTCGCAGCGCCGCGCGTACGCTGGCGGCAAAGCGTTCCAGCACCCGGTCGCCGGCCTCGTGGCCGTAGTTGTCATTGACCTGCTTGAACAGGTCCAGATCGATTACCATGATTGCACTGCTGAACTCCGCATTGCGACGGCGCTCCGCTACGGTGGCCTCAAGGTGCTGCTGCATCAGGCGGCGATTGCCGGCGCCCGTAAGCGGGTCCAGCGTGGCCTGCTCCGCCAACTGGCGCCGCTGCTGGCGCAACTGGTCGGTAAAAATCAGGCCGAATCCCGCCATCAACAGAGCCACCGTCAACCAGCTTATCTGCTCCAGTGGCGAGTCGAACAGGCGCGCGGTCACCCCGAGGGAGACGATGATCAGGACGTTCAGGCCCACCGCCAGGGCTCGCGCCAAAATCAGGCAATTGACCCAGATAACAAGGAAGGCCCAGAGGAGACCATTGCTGCTGACCACGAGCGCGCTGAGTAAAGCCGAGGCCGTTATCGTCAGACCGAAGAGGTTGAGAGCATGGGGCGCGAACCGATGAGAGCGGCCCAACAGCAGGGCTAGCACGAGAATCCCGACGATAAAGACATTGGTGAATGCGCCGTTGATGTCACCAGAATGGTAGCGGTACACGGCGAACCCAGTGACCACCAGCGTGGTAACACCACCGATGAAATTCATCACCGACAGCTCAAGGCCGCGGCCGCCCCCGGCCGGATGCAAGGCCATTCCTGCGATCGCGGTGCCGGGTTTGCCCGGTCCCGAACTCACGCCCTGATATCCATTGCTTAGCCTGCAAGACCACCGCGACCGACAGAATATGCCATAGGACACCGGCAGCGGCAAACACGGGTAGCCTATGGCATACTGCGGCGACCCCGCCACGGAGACTACAGCCTTGCACAGCGCAGCAGATGTCACCCAGCTTATCGGCAATACGCCGTTGCTCTACCTGCGTGAGGTCTCGGAACGCACCGGCTGCCGCATCCTCGGCAAGGCCGAATTCCTGAACCCGGGTGGCTCGGTCAAGGACCGGACCGCGCTGGGCATTATCCGCGCTGCCGAGGCCAGCGGTGAACTGCGCCCAGGCGGGCGCATTGTCGAGGGCACCGCGGGCAATACCGGCATCGGCCTGACCCTGCTGGCGAACGCGCTGGGCTACAAAAGTAGCGTGGTGATGCCCATCAGCCAGAGCAAGGAGAAAATCGACACCCTCGAATTGCTCGGCGCTGACCTGCACCTGGTGCCCGCCACCTCCTACAGCGAGCCGGGGCATTACATCCACACTGCCCAGCGGCTGGCGGAAAAATATGCCGGCAGCGAACCTGCCGGGGCCATCTGGGCCCGCCAGTTCGATAACCTCGCCAACATGGCCATTCACCGCGACACTACCGGTGAAGAGATCTGGACCCAGACCGAAGGGGAAGTCGACGGATTCATCTGCGCCGTGGGCACCGGCGGCACTTTGGCGGGAGTCTCCGCCGCTCTCAAGGCCCATCGGCCTGACGTCACCATTGGCATCGCAGATCCGCAGGGTGCGTCGCTCTACCATTATTTCAAGGACGGTCAATTGACCTCCAGCGCAGGCAACTCCATCGTCGAAGGCATTGGTATCAACCACATCACCGGCAACGTCGCCGAGGCGCAAGTGGACGCCGCGTTCCTGATCAGCGACGAGGAGGCCCTGCCGCTATTGTTCGACCTGCTGCAACACGAGGGCCTCTGCCTGGGTGGTTCCGCGGGTATCAACATCGCCGGCGCGGTGCGGCTGGCAGAGCAAATGGGGCCGGGGCACACGATCGTCACCATTCTTTGCGACTATGGCAATCGCTACCAGAGCAAACTGTTCAATCCCGCATTCCTGCAAAACAGGGGCCTGCCTGTTCCGGCCTGGCTCGACATCTGACCCCAACCCACGAGGAACACGATGAAAATAGGCCTTATCAGCGGCAGTCACCGCCCGGATTCCCAGAGCAGCAAGGTCGGTCGCTATATTGAGCAAACCCTGGTGCAGCAGGCGCTCTGCGAAAGCTGCTGGTTCTACGACCTGGGCGGTAACCCCCTGCCACTCTGGGAAGAAGGGGTTTGGGATGAGGACAACCAGCACTGGCAACAGCAGCTGCAGCCGCTGCGGGATGAGCTGCATGCCTGCGACGGCTTCGTCATCATTTCACCAGAGTGGCACGGGATGGTCCCGGCGGGGTTGAAGAACTTCCTGCTGATGTGGGCGGCCGGTGGTGAACTGGCGCACAAGCCAGCCCTGATTGTGACCGTTTCGGCCTCGGCCGGAGGCGCCTACCCGGTAGCGGAGCTGCGCATGAGCGGCTACAAAAACAACCGCATCTGCTTTCTGCCCGAACACCTGATCGTGCGCAATGTGGGCTCCGTGTTCAACGCTGACAGCAAGGATAATGATCCGAAGTCACAGCAGTACCTGAGCAAACGCCTTGCTTACTGCCTGGAGCTGTTGCGGGAATATGCCCTGGCCCTGCGCCAGGTACGGGAGAGCGGCAAGGCAGCCCTGAAGGTCTACAGCACAGGGATGTAACACGCGCTCCCGACCGCTGTCAGGAGGCGCTGGCTGTCGCCGAAATGGTAGCGCGCTCTTTTTCGATCAGGAAATCGGCAATTTTAAGCATATTGGCCTGGCTGCCGGCCTTGCGGGTGCTAATGCGATACTTGCCGTTCACCATCATCTCCGGCGTGCCGGTGATCTTGGCGGCCCGCGCCCGGCTGTTGGCCTGGCGGACCTGGCTGTTGATGCCGAAAGAGCCAATGGCCTTGTCGAAATCCTCGGCGCTGACGCCATTCGCGGTGAACAGGCTGCGGACTTCGGCTTCCGAGGCGAGGCGCTTGCCATCGACATTCATGGCCTGGAACATCACGGTGTGCATGGACTCAAGCACCCCCAGCGCGTCTGCGGCGTAGTACATGGCCGCGTGCAACTCCATTGGCTTGTTCCAGACTGCGGGAGAGCCCAGGAATGCGACATCATCGCCCAGGGTTTTCTTCCAGCGGCTTACCAAGGGCTCGAAAGTGTAGCAATGGCCGCAGCCATACCAGAAAAACTCCACCACCTCGACCTTCTTCGGATCAGCGGTGCGAATCGCAGGAGTGATCAGGTCATAGTGGGTACCTTCTTCCCAGGTCTGGGCCTCCTCGGCGATGACCGAAAGCGGGGCCAGCACTACCAGGGCCAGGGCAAGGAAACGCTTGAGCATGGGGCTCTCCATGAGTTTGAGTTGTTAGTCAGACCACGATTGTGCCGCGGCGTTCTCCCGCTGACAAAAAAGGTGGCCTGGGCCACCTTGCGAAGGATCGCGCGGCGCGTCTATCTCAGGCCAGCGGCATAGCTGGCAACCGCCTCGATCTCCATGTCGCTGAGGCCAAAGGCATTGCTGCGCATGATCATGGTGTCGCCGTCATTGGTACGACCTTCCGGGTCCTCATAGCCTTTGCGGTAGTCCCGCAATTGGGCCGCAATATACTCCGGGTGCTGGCCTGCGAGCGCCGGGTAACCGGCGGGGGCATTGCCCTGGCCGGTAGGTGAGTGGCAGCCGATACAGGCCGCGACCTTGCGGTCGGCAACACCGGCGCGATACACCTTTTGTCCCAGGGCGACCAGGTCGGGATCAGCCTGGCTGCCACTGATTGGTTGCTCTGCGTAGAATGCCGAGATATCCGCCAACTGCTGATTGGTCATGTGATCCACCTGACCCATCATGGTTGGGACCGGGCGCGCGCCGTCGCGGATGTCCAACAGCTGCTTGTACAGGTAGCGCTCACCCAGCCCCGCGATCTTGGGGAAGGTAGGCGCCAGGCTGTTACCATCGGCGCCGTGGCAGGCTGCGCACTGGGCCGTGAGTGCTTCTCCCGCGGCCGCGTCGCCGCTGATGAAAGGTACCGCCGCACCGGCCGAGTGAGCAAAGCCCAGCAGGGCACCGCAGAGAACGAGAACTGTCTTCATGACTCTTCCAGATCTGGATAGGTGGAACCGGCAGACTACTCTGCGGGTGAGGACATGTAGGTAATCAGGGCGCGGTAATCGTCGTCGGTGCAGTCAAAGCACATGCCCTTGGGCGGCATGGCGTTGAGCCCGTTTTTGACCGACTGCACCAGCGCATCCATGCCTTTTTCCATCTTGGGCGCCCAGGCGGCGACATCGCCAGTCTTGGCAGCCCCGGCAACACCTGCGTTATGGCATACCGCGCAGCTCTTGTTGTACTTGTCCATGGGCGGTTGCGCCATGGCACTGGCAGCAAACAACATTGCACTGACCGCTAACAATTTCTTCATTCTGTACCTCGGCTTATCGCTGGGTTGTGCCGGCCCGGGAGATTTCCCGCAGCCAATAAAAAAGCTGTGGCATTATATACGACTTACCAGGCGCAAAAAAGGCAACTCCCCTGATGCAAGCTCCGGCCCCGGCCAGCCCCAATTATCGCAGTGCCCATTTTCTCACCAGCGCCAGCAAGCTGTCCCAGTGCCCGGAGGACAACGGCTGGGAAGTGGCTTTTGCCGGTCGCTCCAACGCGGGAAAATCTTCTGCAATCAATAGCTTGACCGAAAATACCAAACTCGCGCGCACCTCCAAGACTCCCGGGCGCACCCAGTTGATCAACTTCTTTTCCCTGAGTGAAGAGCAGCGCCTGGTGGACCTCCCAGGGTATGGCTTTGCCAAAGTGCCTCTGGCGGTAAAGCGAGAGTGGACCCGACAGCTGGAAAATTACCTGCAAAAAAGACAGAGCCTGCGCGGACTGGTACTGTTAATGGACGTGCGCCACCCCCTGCAGACCTTCGACCAACAGATGCTGACCTGGGCAATCAGCGCCGGGATGCCTGTGCACATACTTCTCACCAAGGCCGACAAGCTCAAGAACGGGCCCGCCCGAAGCACCCTTCTGCAGGTGCAAAAGGAGCTGCGGCAATACGGCGACCTGGTCAGCGCGCAGCTCTTTTCAGCGCTCAAGCACAGCGGCCATAAGGAACTCATCGCCGTACTCAATACCTGGCTCACGGAACCGTGGATGACGGACACAAGTGCCGGTCAGGAAGGTGCTGGCCTGGGAGAACATAGTGGCGAAGCAGAAGCCGGGGCATAAAAAACCCGGTTGCCCGTAGGGGGACAGGCAACCGGGACAGCTTGGGTCTCTGGGGAAGAGACATGTCCCACGAACGGCCCATGGAAAGAGGCCTGCAGGACTGTAGCAGCTTGCTACGTTAAATGAGACAGGGCCCTACGGGAGAAGTTCCGTGCTCAGTGCGCTTCATCCCAATTTTTTCCGACCCCGGCTTCCACCAGCAGCGGCACCGCCAGCTCAGCCGCCTCGCTCATCAGCTCGCAGAGTGTCTCGCGGACCTCTGCAACCGCATCGGCCGCCACTTCCAGCACCAGTTCATCATGTACCTGCATGATAGTACGGGCATCCACGCCGGACTGCTGCAGCCAGCCATCGACCCTGAGCATGGCTTTCTTGATGATATCCGCCGCTGTGCCCTGCATGGGGGCATTGATGGCGGTGCGCTCCGCGGCCTGGGCCCGCATCTTGTTGCGGGCGTTGATTTCCGGCAAATACAGCCGACGCCCGAACAGGGTTTCCACGTAGCCCCGTTCCCGGGCGCTGGTCCGGGTCCTGTCCATGTACTCCTGCACGCCCGGATAGCGCTCGAAATAGCGGTCGATATATTCCTGGGCCTCATGGCGGCCAAGGTGCAACTGCCGCGCAAGGCCAAAGGCGGACATACCGTAAATCAGCCCGAAATTGATTGCCTTCGCCTTGCGCCGCTGGTCCCCGGATACCGACTCCAGGGGCACGCCGAACACCTCGGCCGCGGTCGCGCAGTGGACATCGAGGCCGTCGCGGAACGCCCGCAACAGGCCCGCGTCAGCAGACAGGTGCGCCATGATGCGCAATTCAATCTGGGAGTAGTCGGCGGCGACGATCAGGTAGCCTTCTGGTGCAATGAAAGCCTGGCGGATGCGGCGGCCCTCTTCGGTCCTGATCGGAATATTCTGCAGGTTCGGATCGGAGGAGGACAGGCGGCCGGTGGCTGTTACGGCCTGATGATAAGACGTATGCACACGGCCGGTTGCGGGATTGACCATGTCCGGCAGCCTGTCGGTGTAGGTGGACTTCAGCTTGCTGAGCCCGCGGTATTCCAGCAGCACCTTGGGCAGAGGGTAGTCCAGCGCCAGCTCTGCCAGCACTTCCTCGGCGGTGGAGGGCGCGCCCTTGGGCGTCTTGCGCAGAATCGGCAGCTGCAGCTGGTCAAACAGGATTTCACCGAGCTGCTTGGGGGAGCCGAGATTGAACGCCTGGCCGGCAAGTTCGTGGGCCTCTGCCTCCAACTGTTGCAGGCGCTCGCCCAGCTGCCGGCTCTGCTGCCGCAATAGCTCCGTGGAAAGCAGCGCACCGGTGCGTTCAATCCGCGACAGTACCGGCACCAGCGGCAACTCGATGTCAGTGTAGACCGAGCTGGGGCCCGGCAGGCTCTCCAGGCGCGGCCACAGCGTCTGGTGCAGACGCAGGGTGACATCAGCGTCTTCGGCCGCATAGGGCCCGGCGTCCTCCAGCTTGATCTGGTTGAAGGTCAGCTGCTTCGAACCCTTGCCGGCGATGTCCTCGAAGTGGATAGTCTTGTGGCCCAGGTACTTCAGCGCCAGGCTGTCCATGTCGTGGCGGGTGGCAGTGGAGTCGAGGATATAGGATTGCAGCATGGTGTCGTGGCGGATACCGCGCAGGCTGATGCCGTGGTTGGCCAGCACACTGGCGTCGTACTTCAGGTTCTGGCCGAGTTTCCCCAGCCGCTCGTTTTCCAGCAGTGGCTGAAGTTGCGCCAGCACCGAATCCCGATCCAGCTGCTCCGGCACCCCCAGGTAGTCGTGGCCGAGGGGGACGTAGGCAGCTTCTCCCGGTGCCACCGCAAAAGACACGCCGACAATCCGCGCCTCCATGTAATTCAGGCTGGTGGTCTCGGTGTCGAAGGCGAAGAGGTCGGCGCCCTGTAACCGCGCCAGCCAGCGGTCCAGATCTTCCTGGCTGGTGACTATCTCCCAGCTGCCGACAGCCTGCTCGGGGAGTTCAGATTCGCCCTTGGCTCCCCCATCCAGCAGCTCTTCCAGCCAGCTGCGGAATTCGAGCCGCGTGTACCAGTCGCGCAAGACCTCAGGATCAGGCTCTCCATTACGCAGGTCAGCTACGGTTTCCGTCAGCGGCACGTCGGTCTTGATCGTAGCGAGCTGGTAGGAGAGGTAGGCGCGATCCTTCTCCGCCTCAAGCTTGGCGGCCATGGTCTTGGCACCGCGAAATTCCAGCGTCGCCACCTTGTCCAGTGCCGCGTAAATCTCGTCCAGGCCGCCGAGGCCCTGCAGCAGACCCAGGGCGGTTTTTTCACCGATACCCGGAACACCGGGGATGTTGTCGACTTTGTCCCCCATCAGGGCAAGAAAGTCGATGATCCGCGCCGGTGGAATACCGAACTTCTCCTCCACCCCCGCTTCGTCCAGGCGGCTGTCAGTCATGGTATTCACCAGGGTCGTGTTGGCATCCACCAGCTGCGCCATATCCTTGTCACCGGTGGAAATCACCACCGGGCGGCCCTGGCGACTGGCTTCGCGGGACAGGGTGCCAATGACATCGTCCGCCTCCACCCCGGGCTCGCAGATCAGCGGCAGACCCATGGCGCGAACAATGGCGTGAATGGGCTCAACCTGGGCCCGCAGCTCGTCGGGCATGGGCGGGCGCTGGGCCTTGTAGTCCGCGAACAGCTCGTCGCGAAAGGTTTTACCCTTGGCATCGAAGACCACCGCGATCGGGCTTTCCGGATAGTCCTTCCGCAGGCGCCGCAGCATGCTGATCACGCCCTTGACAGCGCCGGTGGGTTCACCGCTAGAGGTGTTTAGCGGCGGCAGGGCGTGATAGGCCCGGTACAGGTACGAGGACCCGTCCACCAGGACAATTGGAGCGGTCGATTCAGCCATGCTCGGCCCCTGTCAGCGATTCCACATGACGCGAATGGAGCGGTAGGTTACCTTCATCTGGGCCAGGTCCAGCGGGGCCTTGAAAAAGGCGTGGTAATCGCCCCGGGGATTGATCAGCACTACATTGGAACCGTGGTCCACCAGGTAGTTTTCGTCCTGCCCGGGCAGCTTGCGAAATGGCGTGTTGAGCGCGGTGGCGAAGCGGTGGACATCGAGAAACTCGCCGGTAACGCCGGTGAATTCGGGATTGAAGAAAGGCACATAGCTTGCCAGCTGCTCCACGGTATCGCGAGCCGGGTCCACCGACACCATGATTACCTGGGTATCGGCGACTTCGGTTCCCTCCAGCTGCTGCACAAACTGATTCAGGAATGCCATGGTCGCGGGGCAGATATCCGGGCAGTAGGTAAAGCCGAAAAACAGCAGTGACCACTGGCCCTCGAGACTTGCAGGCACAAAAGGCTGGCCGCGATGGTCGATGAGCTCGAAATCGCCCATGTCCCTTGGGGTTTCCAGGAGGAAGGCGCCGTTAGCCTGCATCTCGGCCGCCGACATCACCCTCGGCTGGCCAATGCGGTTCACAAAACCGGCGACAATCACCAGAATGAAAACCAGTACGGCGATCACGGTGACCCGGATACCGCGGGTCTGGCTGGCTGTCTTGCTGTTACTCATTGCTCTACAGGCCTCAGGCAGTCGTCATCGGAAAGAGATAGTGGTCCACCAACATGATCACGAACAGGGCCATCAGGTAGACAATCGAATATTTGAAAGTCTCCATCGGAGCCCGGGGGTTTCTGTTGCGCATCAGTTCCACCGCCCAGTAAAGGAAGCCCCCGCCCAGCACCACGGCACCGAGGAGATACAGCGGCCCGCTCAGGCGGGTGACGAAAGGCAGCAGGGTGATAAGGAACATGATGATGGTGTAGAGGAGGATATGCAGGCGTGTGAAAGCGTCACCGTGGGTCACCGGCAACATGGGAATATCGACCGCCGCGTACTCGTCCTTGCGATGAATGGCCAGGGCCCAGAAGTGGGGCGGGGTCCAGGCAAAAATGATCAGCACCAGTAACAGGGCATGGCCGTGAATTTCACCGGTGACGGCGGTCCAGCCCAGCAGGGGCGGCGCCGCGCCGGCCAGCCCGCCGATAACGATATTCTGCGGCGTGGCGCGTTTCAGGAACATGGTGTAGACCACTGCATACCCCAACAGGGAGGCGAAGGTCAGCCAGGCGGTCAGCGCATTAACCCAGATGAGCAAGATCCCCATGCCCAGGCCACCCAGGATCAGGGCGAACAGGCTGGCCTGCAGGGGCCTGACCCGGCCCTGGGCGACCGGGCGCTTGCGGGTCCGGGCCATGCGCTGATCAACTCGTTGATCGACCAGGTGGTTGACCGCGGCAGCCGCCCCCGCGCACAGGGCAATGCCCAGGTTGCCCAGGATCAACGCGTCGAGGGGCACCATTCCCGGCACCGCCATAAACATCCCGATCACCGAGGTCAGGATCATCAGCAGCACTACGTTGGGCTTCGTCAGCTCCTTGTAGTCGCGCCAGGTGGCTTTACCAGCCACTGGCATGTCTGTGGTAGCGCCCATTCAGTCCCCGGAGTTCTTCAGCAGGAATTTGAGATCCGAAATAACGTCCTTGTAACTGTCTTCTTCAGCATACGCCATCATGACCCAACCTGCCGGATCCACCAGGTACCAGGACCCAACCGCCGCGACTGCCTCAGGGAAAAGGGCCGGCCAGGCGGACGCATCGAGGCGGACCACGGACAGGCCGCTGTGCTCAGTGGCGAGAAACTGCCCGAAATCAGTGGGCGCGAGCTTGCCGTCACTGAGCGTTGCCACTCCCAGGGTGGTAGCTGCCGTTGCCCGGTCAGTGACCAGCATCCGGCGTACGCGCGGAAACTGCTTGCCCAGGGCCAGGTGAATCTGCCGCGTCAGGTACAGCTTGTATTCGCATTCTGTGCCACATTCAGCGCCACCGTTAGTCACCAGGAGGGTCCACTGCCGATCGGTATTGGTCCAGGGCAGCGGCGTCCCTGAGGGTGCGGCCAGCTCCGCTGCGGCGAGCTCCCGCGGCGGCTCCAGCAGGGTACCGCGGTTGGCGGTGCCCAGCAGCTGCACGATATCGAGGTCACCCCGAACCACAAACCACCAGAGCCAGGTTGCGGCAAGCACCATGGTCAGGGGAATGCCAGCAATGAGCAGCATTACCATCCTGCCGTTATTGGGGGCTGTCACCGGTTGCTGCATTGCTCAGGCCTCGCGCTGTTTGCGGGTAAGCAGCTGCCACAGGTTGGAGCTGCGCAGGATGAAGAAAAAAGCGAGTACCGCCGCCATGGTAAACCACTGCAGGGCATAGCCCTGGTGCTTTTCGGGGCTGGCATTGACCAGCTGCCAGGCAACCGTCAGTGCCCCGGGCTGGCCGCTGTCGATACGCACAGGGTGCGGGTACAGCGCGGCGTCGGTTACCGTCGCGACCAGCGGCGTCAGGGTCTCGGTGTCCAGCGCCTGAATCCGCACCGGCCAGGGCGGGGCGGGCTGCTGCTCCGCCAGCAGGTAAGGCTTGCCAGGGGCAACATAGATGTGCCCGGTTAGCTCCACGGCGCCTTCCGGCTCGGCCACCTGCGGCAGTTCCAGGCGGGCGGGATCGCTGGGCACCCAGCCCCGGTTTACCAGCACCACCTGATCGCTGTCGGTCAGCACCAGCAGGCCGATGACTTCATTGCCGAACCGGCCCTGTTGCACGCGATTGTCCAGCAGCAGATAGTGCTCCGCCAGAAACTCCCCCCGCAGCGAGACGCGGCGATAGGCCAGCTGCTCAGGCGCGTCGCCCGCCAGCGCGGTCAGCGCCACCGGCGCTTCGCTCTGGCGCGCGTTCCAGCGTGCTTCCAACCCGGCTTTCTCTTCGGCACGCTCGAGTTGCCAGAAGCCGAGGGCGATCAGTGCGGGGACCAGCAGCGCGGTCGCCAGGGTGATACGCCATTCGAAATCCAGCTGTAATCCCGCCATGCCTCAGCCCCGTTCAGTTAATGTCAGATGTGCTGCAGCCGTCCATCCGACGGCTGGTCTATACTGCACTGTTTGCAATTGGGAGAAGACCATTGTTGAAGATCGCGATCGTCGTATTGATGCTGGCACTGGTTGCCAGCCTGGGAAGCGGGTTCTACTTCCTCATGGTCGACCAGGGCGACAAGAGCAAGCGCAGGACGTTCCACTCGCTCGGGGTGAGACTGGGTCTTGCCATCACGCTCGCAGGCCTGATCGTCTACGGCGTTGCCAGTGGCCAGCTCGGCCACCGCAACCCCTGGGATGCCGGACCGAGGCCACTGCAATCCCAAGAGTTGGGAAGTAGCGACTAAACGCGCTACAGAATGTACACAAACAGAAAGAGGAAAACCCACACCACGTCGACGAAGTGCCAGTACCAGCTGGACGCCTCAAAGCCAAAGTGATCGTCGGCGGTGAAGTGCCCGCCTTTCACCGAGCGCAGCCACTGGATCAGCAGCATGGTCATACCCATGACCACGTGAACCCCGTGAAATCCGGTCAACATGAAGAAGGTTGAGCCATAGATGCCGGAATTCAGGGTCAGGCCGAAGTGCGCATAAGCCTCGTAGTATTCAAGAATCTGCAGGGCAACGAACAGCATCCCCAGGGCCACCGTGATGCCCAGCCAGATATTGAACTTGCGCTTGTCGCCGTCAAGGATGCCCATGTGGGCAATATGTACCGTCACACTGGAGGAGAGCAGGACAAGCGTGTTCCACATCGGCAGCCACAGGTACCAGGCAGCGGCCTCGCTGAACGCCATGCTCTTTTCGTAGCTCTGGAAAGTGCCCTGATTGGCGACGGGCTGGTTGGCGAGACCGACTACTTCCTGAGGCGTTTGTGCCATGGGCCAGGCGTACTGAAAACCTTCCCAGAGCAGGTGATTCATCCGGCCGCCTTCGCCTTCACCAGCCAGCCAGGGGCCGACCAGGGTGCGGACATAGAACAGCGCGCCGAAGAACGCGAAGAAGAACATCACCTCGGAAAAGATGAACCAGAACATGCCGAGCACATAGGATTTCTTCAGCTGGGCGCTGTTGAGGCCAGCGATATTTTCCCGGATCGCCATGCGGAACCAGGCAAATAGCGTCCCCGCGAAGAAGAACAGGCCAAACCAGAAAATGCCCCACGAGCTGGTTGTCGCGCCGTCGCCAAAGGTCATGTCATTCATGACGCTGGCGGCCCCAAAGGTGCTGAGTATCAGCCCGATGGTGGCGAAGACTGCCATCTTGCTTTTTTCCGGTACGTAATACTTCTCGTACTCTACGGAACTTTCGGTCGTCATGGTGCTTCTCCGTTTACGGCCCCCCCGGGCCGGGCGTCAGCGGGCGGCGACAGCGCCACCCACCATGTCTGTTATGTCAAACATCGTGTAGGACAGGGTAATTGTCCTGATGTCCGCGGGCAGATCCCGGTCGACAATAAACTGCAGCGGCATCTCCGTGGCAGTCTCAGCGTCCAGTGGCTGCTGATTGAAACAGAAGCATTCGGTCTTGTGGAAGTAAACCGCCGCGCGAGAGGGTGACACGCTGGGAATCGCCTGGGCCACCATCGGTCGCGGCAGCGGATTGCGCGCATGGAACACGGTATCGTTGCTCGCACCCGGATGCACAACCATGCGGGTGACGGCAGGGCCGAATTCCCAGGGCATGCCCTCATTATTGGTGGCAACAAACTGGATCGTGATGGATCGCGATTCGTCGACCCCCGCCTGCACCGCCGTATAGGCCTGGCCGCTGGTCTTGCCGTTGATGCCGAGGGCGTCACAGAGCACATCGTACAGCGGCACCATGACCACGAAGACAAAGGCAAACATGGCGACTGCGGTCGTCACCAACTTGACGACCGTATCCACCACCGGATTACTGCTGACTCTCAACACAGGACTGACCTCACTTGACCTGCGGCGGTGTTTCGAAGGTGTGGTAGGGCGCAGGTGTAGCGACCGTCCACTCCAGACCTTCGGCACCTTCCCAGGTTTTTTCATCACTGGTGGGCTTGCCAGCCACAATTGTGGCGATCACGTTGTACAGGAACAGGATTTGCGATGCGCCGTAGATAAAGGCGCCGATGCTGGACAACATGTTGAAGTCGGCAAACTGCAGCGCATAGTCGGGAATCCGGCGCGGCATGCCCGCCAGGCCCACGAAGTGCTGCGGGAAGAAAGTAATGTTGAAGCCGATAAACGAGATCCAGAAGTGGGCCTTGCCCATGGGCTCGTTGTACATGCGGCCACACCATTTCGGCAGCCAGTAGTAGACGGCGGCACTCATGGAGAACACCGCACCCGCCACCATCACGTAGTGGAAGTGGGCTACCACAAAGTAGCTGTCGTGGTACTGGAAGTCGGCTGGGGCAATGGACAGCATCAGGCCGGTGAAACCGCCGATGGTGAACAGGACCAGGAAACCCATGCAGAACAGCATCGGCGTCTCGAAGGTCATGGCGCCGCGCCACATGGTAGTCACCCAGTTGAAAACCTTCACCCCGGTGGGTACGGCAATCAGCATGGTGGCGTACCTGACGACCAGCTCACCGGCAACCGGCATGCCCACCGTGTACATGGGGAGCGCCCACACGACAAAGGTCAGGAAGGCGATGGAAGCGGTAGCGTAGACCATCGAGTCGTAGCCAAACAGCGGCTTACGGGCGAAGGTGGGGATGATCTGGGACACCACGCCGAAGGCCGGCAGGATGATGATGTACACCTCGGGGTGGCCGAAGAACCAGAAAATATGCTGGAACAGTACCGGATCACCGCCACCGGCCGCGGAGAAGAAGCTGGTGCCGAAGTGGATATCCATCAACATCATGGTCACGGCGCCTGCCAGCACCGGCATTACCGCCACCAGCAGGAAGGCGGTGATCAGCCAGGTCCAGACAAACAGCGGCATCTTCATGTAGGTCATGCCGGGCGCACGCATGTTCATCACCGTGGCGATGATGTTGATCGAGCCCATGATGGAGGAGAGGCCCAGAACGTGGATGGAGAAGATAAAGTAGGTCACTGAGGGCGGCGCATAGGTGGTCGACAGCGGCGCGTAGAAGGTCCAACCGAACGCCGGAGCACCACCTTCCATGAACAGGGTAGAGGCGAGGATCAGGAACGCTGGCGGCAGAATCCAGAAACTCCAGTTATTCATCCGCGGCAGGGCCATATCCGGAGCCCCGATCATCATCGGTATCATCCAGTTGGCCAGACCCACGAAGGACGGCATGATGGCGCCAAAAACCATTACCAGACCGTGGAGCGTGGTCATCTGGTTGAAGAAGAGGGGATCCACCAGCTGCATGCCGGGCTGGAACAGCTCGGCACGGATGATCATGGCAAAGGAGCCGCCGAGAATAAACATGGCAAAAGAGAACCACAGGTACATGGTTCCGATGTCTTTGTGGTTGGTGGTGAACAGCCACCGGCTGAGGCCCTTGGCTGGACCGTGATGATGAGCGCCCATCGTTAACTCCTCCAATTAGCCCCGTTTGTGGTTGTAGACATCAATGGGCTGGATCATGTCGCCCATATTGTTGCCGAAGGCGTTGCGCTGATAGGTAATCACCGCCGCCATATCCACATCGTTGATCTGACCACCAAATGCCTGCATCGCGGTACCCGGGACACCGTTGATGCCGATCTCCAGGTGAGCGCTGACTTCGCCAGTCGCAGACGGGCTATTGGCAATCGCGGTGCCGAGGCCACCTTCGCCGTTGGCGCCGTGACAGGCCAGGCAGTTGCGATCGTAGACCGCCCTGCCCCGGGACATCAGTTCGTCCATGGTGAAAGTCTGGGCCATCAGCTCGCGGATCTCCGCGGACTCGGCCTTCTTGCCTTCCATCCAGTCGGCATATTCTTCCTTGCTGACGACATTCACCACCACCGGCATGAAGCCGTGGTCCCTGCCACAAAGCTCGGCGCACTGGCCACGGTAGACACCCTCGACGTTGGCCTTGGTCCAGGTTTCGTTGATGAAGCCGGGGATAGCATCCTTCTTCACCGCCAGCTCAGGAACCCACCAGGAGTGAATCACGTCGTTGGCGGTGACCAGGAAGCGCACCTTGGTGTTCACCGGGATCACAACCGGCTCGTCCACTTCCAGCAGATAGTGTTCGCCCTTGGACTCGGCGTTGTAGATTTCGCTCTGGGGAGTGCGCAGGTTGCTGAAAAACGAGATATTTTCACCGTCTTCGTTGAGGTACTCGTATTTCCACTTCCACTGGTATCCGGTGATGAGGATGTCCATTTCAGCGTCATCAAAATCATAGATTTCAAGCAGGGTGGATGTGGCTGGCACGGCCATGCCGATCAGGATCAGGAAGGGCACAACGGTCCAGGCAATCTCGACTTTGGTGCTCTCGTGGAAGGTCGAGGGCGTGACACCGCGGGATTTGCGATGGTAGTAAATGGAGTAAAACATGACCCCGAACACCAGGGCGCCGATAATGACGCAGATCCAGAAGATCAGCATGTGCAGGTCGTAGATGTTCTGGCCGACCTCCGTAACTCCCGGTGACATGTTCACCTGGTTTACCCTGCTGCCCGCGGCCAGAGCACCGGCACTTGCCAGACTCAGCAGCATCAGCACGGGACCAAGCGCCAGCTTGAACAGCCTGTTCGCTTTCAACAACATTTCCAGTGTCTCCCTCATAATCACCGACTTTCCCCCCAACCGAGACTGCACCACCGCCATTTATTACCGCACATTGGTCTGCGACTTCCACGCACCAGCGGGCATGCTTGACCCGGGCCGTAGCCCTTCGCCTGGGGAAGGGGAAATAAAGAGGTTTTCGCTCGTTCCAGCAATTTCCGCTCCTCTGCAACTCGTCGCCACAGTTTGGAGCGCGGGAATTATAGCGAAACTTGCCAGCAAAAAATACTAAGATGCTGATTTTGTGGGGGTTTGGTGGGGCACCATCGAACGAGGAGAGCCGGAATCCCGAGAGCGCTACATATGGTTGTCAGAGACCCGCTGGACCACAAAATATGGCGTATCGCCTGGCCGGCAATCCTGTCCAATATTTCTATACCCCTGCTGGGGCTGGTCGACGCCGGGATCCTAGGTCACCTTGATGACAGCCGCTATCTGGGGGCGGTAGCCATCGGCAGCGCCCTGCTGTCGTTCCTCTACTGGGGTTTCGGCTTCCTGCGCATGGGTACAACGGGACGGGTAGCCAGGGCCCTGGGGGCGGATAACAGAGATAGTGCCAACCTGGAACTATTCAGGGCTCTGGTGCTTGCCCTGGCCCTGGCCCTGCTGGTCTGGCTTCTACATCCCCTCTGGCTGGGAATGGGTCTTGCCCTCATGGCTCCGGATCCCGGGCTTTTGCACCTGGCCGAGAGCTACGCCAGCATCAGGCTGGCCAGCGCGCCAGCCGTGCTAGCGACCTATGCCATCGTCGGCTGGTTCATCGGCCACCAGAATACCCGCTGGCCGATGCTGATACTGATTGCCACCAATCTGGTGAATATCGTCCTGGATGTGGTGCTGGTGATCGGCCTGGGCCTAAAGAGCGACGGCGCGGCGCTGGCAACCGTCATCGCCGAGTACCTGGGATTCGCTCTGGCGGTTTACGGCGTGTTGCGTACCGCCGGGCCGAGCCTGCGCGGCCCGTCGCTGGCGCCGCTGTATCGTTGGCGGGAATACCTCTCCCTGCTGCGCAGCAACGGTCATCTGTTTGTTCGCACCATCACCCTGCTCGCCGCTTTCGCCTTCTTTACCGCCATGGGCGAAAAACTGGGCGGCCCGACGCTGGCCGCCAATGCCCTGCTGATGCAGCTGCTTTTGCTCACGGCCTATGGCCTGGACGGATTTGCCTATGCGGTGGAGGGTCTCGCAGGCAGCAGGGCAGGGGCGGGAGACCGGGACGGGTTCTACCACGCGGTGCGGCGCTGCGGCTTCTGGTGCGCCGTTGGCGCAGCGTTTCTGAGCATCGCATTCCTGCTCCTGCAGCAGCCCCTGTTTGCGCTCTTGACCAGCCTGCCGGAAGTGCGGGAAATCCTCCACAGCCACCGTCTGTGGCTGGTGCTGCTGCCGCTGGTGGCGGCGCCCACCTACCTCCTCGACGGCGTCTTCATCGGCACCACCGAAACCCGCGACATGATGATCACCATGCTGGCCAGTGCCCTGCTGGTCTACTTGCCGGTCTGGTATGTCAGTCAGCCCTGGGGCAACCACGGCCTGTGGCTGTCATTTACCTTGTTCAATGCGGCCCGCGGCCTGACACTGTATGCCTGCTACCGACGCCTGTCGCGCCGCGATGGCTGGTTCAGGGACCACTGACGAGCAGGTCTGACTGACGGCCGCGACGCCGATTGTGCTGGATCGGTACTCCTCACAACGCAGCCACAGGCAGACCAGAAACGTGACAACATGCCCCTTCAGCAGCAGCTTGCTGCACCTCGACAACTTCAGCCACGGCACTCCGCGAGAGGCCATCGCCGGTTTGCGCGCCGAGCAGCGCGTGGTCTGGCAGACAGATGAGTTTGCCGCGGGAGGCCACTGGCTGGTCCTGCACAAGCCCGATATCGACGCGGTGCTGCGTGACCCGGCCACGTTTTCCAGCAGCTACGGTCCGCTGCTGGAGGATTTTCCCGAGGAGTTGCTGACCCTGCAGCGCCAGGCCATGACCTTCCTCGACCCGCCAGAGCACCGCTCACGGCGGGCACTGGTGGATTACGCCTTCCGACCCGGGGTGCTGGAAGCACGGCGGCCGATGATGCAGGCCAAGGTTACCGCCATCATCGACGCCATTATCGACCGCGGCGAGTGCGAATTTGTCAGTGACGTTGCCATGCACCTGCCGGTGCATGTGATGTTTACCTTGCTGGGCGTTCCCGAGCAGGACTACGCCTACCTGGTGCCAACTATAAACGCGGTGACCCTGGCCAACGACCCCGACTATGCCGGCAGCCGCGACGAGGGCTGGGCGGCGTCGGCGCAAATGGTGAGCTGGGCCGCAGGGTTTGCCAGCAAGCGCCGCCAGCAGCCCGCGGACGACATGACCAACGAACTGCTCAACGCCGAGATTGACGGCCGCAAGCTCAGCGACGAGGAGTACGGGGTAATCTTCCAGGGGCTGATGATCGGCGGCACGGAAACCACCCGCAACACCCTGTCCTGGCTGCTCTACGAACTGATCAGCCACCCCCGGCAGTTGGAGCTGCTGCGAGCCGATCCGGACCTGGTGCCCGCGGCGGTGGAGGAAATCCTGCGCTACCGCAATACCGTGGTGTACACCCGCCGCACGGCAATGCGCGATGTCGAACTCGCCGGGGAGCAGATCAGGGAGGGGAGCAAGGTGGTGTGCCTGCTGGCCTCGGTAAACCGGGACCCCGAATGCTTCGAGGAGCCCGACCGCTTCGATATCACCCGCGATCCGGCGCAGACCCGGCGCCAGATGCGTACCTTTGGCTTTGGGGTGCATGTCTGCCCCGGCCAGCACCAGGCACGCCTGAACCTGGACATGATGACTCGTGAGATTCTCGCGCGCATGGACAACCTGCGCTTGCTGGCGGAGCCGACGCATTTCCGCTCCAATTTCATGGACGGCTTCAAACGTATGCCACTGGGCTTCAGCCGCCGCGCGGGGTGACGCTCAATCCTTGGGTTTGGGCAACGGCTCCAGGATACGCACGACTTCTGCCGCTGTTTCCACCCGGCGCGCCGCCGGCCGGCTTACCCGGGTGGCCGGCTCAGCCGCTGACGCGATGTTGTCCCTGGGGCGGGGGTCACTGAAGCCACAGGCCACACACTCACGCAAATCCGTCTCGCGATCCACCACGATAGTATCCATGGCGCTGCAGCGGGGGCAGACCGCACCGGCAATAAAGCGCCTGCTCGGCGGTGATTGTGGGCTGTTATCGTCCGGAACCATCGGCTACTGGCCAGCTGGAGTTGGGGCCGCTATTGTAGCAGGATCAGACAGGGAGCCCCGTATGCAGCATTACACCGCAAACAGCGTCCGCAGCTTCGCCGGCATCCGCCCCGTTCTCGGGCAGCGGGTACTGGTGGACCCCAGCGCGGTGGTTCTGGGAGATGTCGAACTGGGGGACGATATCTCGGTCTGGCCCCAGGCCGTGATCCGTGGCGACATGCACCGCATCCGCATCGGCGCCCGCACCAGCGTCCAGGACGGCAGTGTGCTGCACATCACCCATGCCGGCCCCTACAACCCCGAGGGCTGGCCGCTGCTGATCGGGGCGGAAGTCACCATCGGCCACAACGCCACGCTGCACGGCTGCACCATTGGCAACCGGGTCCTGGTAGGTATGGGGGCGACGGTCATGGACGGCGCGGTGGTCCAGGACGAGGTCGTGATCGGTGCCTGCGCCCTGGTGACACCGGGCAAGACCTTGCGCAGCGGCTATCTCTATGCGGGCACCCCGGCGCGGGAGGTGCGTACATTGACCGCAGCGGAGCGCGACTATTTCAGCTATAGCGCGGACAACTATGTGCGCCTGAAGGACCGGCATCTGGCGGAACTGGAGCCCGCCTAGTGTCACTATGGTACTAGGCCGCAGCCAGCATGTGCCGCATCTGGCTGATCACCGGCTGGGTAGCGGGACGAACCTGACGCCAGCGATAGAACGACTCCGCCGCCTGCTCCACCAGCATGCCGAGGCCATCCGCCACCGCCCAGGCGGCGTTCTGGGCGGCCCAGCGCATGAACAGGGTAGGCTCCGAACCATAGAGCATGTCGTAGCAGCAGCTGCGGACTGTCAGCAGGGAATCGGGTAGCGCCGGCAATTCTCCCTGCAGGCCGGCACTGGTGGCGTTGATCAGCAGGTCGACCTCGAGGTCTTCCAGCAGCTCGTAGCCACCGCCCCGCACCGTGCCGAGATCCGAGAACAGCGTTGCGAGCTCCTCCGCCTTCGCGGCCGTACGGTTGGCGATCACGATAGATTTGGGGCGCTCCCGCAGCAGCGGTTCCAGGACACCGCGGACGGCCCCACCCGCCCCCAGCAGTCCGATCCGGCGGCCCTGCAACTGCCAGCCCAGGTTGGCGACCATGTCCCGGACCAGGCCAATGCCATCGGTGGTGTCTCCCGCTATGCCGCCGTCGGCACCGGCGCTGAGTGTATTCACCGCGCCGGCGCGCCGGGCCCGGTCGGTCAGGGTATCGGCAAAGGCGAAGGCGTCCTGCTTGAAAGGCAGAGTGACATTGAGCCCCTTGCCGCCAGCGGCAAAAAAACTGGCCGCCGCACGCTGGAAATCGCCCAGCTCGACCCGTACCGCACGGTACTGGATGCGCTGGCCACACTGTTCCGCAAAGGCGGCGTGAATTGCCGGCGACTTGCTGTGCTTGATCGGGTTGCCGAAGACCGCGTACTTGTCCTGCTCGGTCATGCCTGCACCTGCAGCCAGTCGCGATGCTGGAGATAGTAGTCCGTCAGCTCACCCTCCGGCGAACCGGGCTCCGGTTGATAGTTGTATTCCCAGCGCACCAGCGGTGGCAACGACATCAGGATTGCTTCGGTGCGGCCACCCGACTGCAGGCCGAACAGCGTGCCGCGGTCGAACACCAGGTTGAACTCCACATAGCGACCGCGCCGGTAGAGCTGGAACTGGCGCTCGCGTTCACCAAAAGGCTGGTGCTTGCGGCGCTGGACAATGGGCACATAGGCGGGCAGATAGGAGTCGCCAATCGCCTGCATGAAAGCAAAGCAGTGGTCGAAGCCGCCTTC
>JBGTGB010000307.1:0-4895 GCA_041746975.1 Haliea sp.
CCTCGGGCTCCGCTGTCACGGCGGCGCCGGGCGCGCCGAACAGCGGCCAGGCGCGCAGGGCATCAATATCAACCGGATCAGAGGCGGTGCCGCCGACACTGAGCATGGGTGGATTGATGATGCGTCCGGTGGCGGCCTGGGAACCCGCCTGTGGGAACAGTGCCCATAGCAGCTGGGCCAGTGCGGACAGTACCCAGACAGAGAGCAGTGCCACCAGCGCCCAGCGCAAGCGGCGGCTGTTTCCGGGCTCCGCCAGAGACGCCACACCAGACTGCAGCCACTCGGGGGCCCGGGTCGCTAAACTGCGGTAACTGAGCCGAGCAACGGCCAAGGCAATCTCCTGGGTTGGGACCGCCCACGGGGCGCGGTGCTGGTGTTGAGGTGACCCGATTATAGGGTGCGCCATTAAAAGATAAAACCGTGACAGTCCCGTGGCGTTTCTGTGACATTCCCGAGACAGAGCCAAATCCGGAGCAAAAAAAACCGGCTCGGAAGCCGGTCTAGAGATGGAGTCTCTACAAGGGGGATTGAGGACCTGAACGGTACAATCAACGACGGCGCAAACCACGAGTGCCGACCTCCATTGCCCGCACTGCACCGTCTCTGCCAATATGACCGGACGCTGATACCTCAGTTCCCCCACGATGTAAAAAAATTTCAGCTTTTCCCGCCCATGGACAGGGGTGCACCACTTGTCTACGCTTGCCGGCAGCCGACCCCACCCCGCAGGAGGTGCCCATGAGTCACATTTTCGAAGACAATTCCGCGACTATTGGCGGTACACCGCTGGTCCGCATCAACCGTATCAGCACTGGCAATGTCTACGCCAAGCTGGAGAACCGCAACCCGGCCATGTCAGTGAAGTGTCGCATCGGCACCAGCATGGTACTGGCGGCGGAGCGGGACCGCAGCCTGCGCCCGGGCATGACCATTGTCGAGCCCACCAGCGGCAATACCGGTATCGCTCTCGCCTTTGTCGCCGCCGCACGAGGCTATGGTTGCACCCTCACCATGCCCAACACCATGAGCCTGGAGCGCCGCAAGCTGATGAAGGCCCTGGGGGCTGACATTGTCCTCACGGACGGCGCCAAGGGCATGCCGGCGGCGATCGCCAAAGCCGAGGAAATCATTGCCTCCGATCCGGCCAAGCATTGGGGCGCGAGGCAGTTCGAGAATCCGGCCAACCCGGCTATCCATGAAACCACCACCGGCCCGGAGATCTGGCGCGATACGGATGGCCAGGTCGACATTCTGGTGGCCGGGGTAGGCACCGGCGGCACGCTCACCGGTGTCTCCCGCTATATCAAGCAGACCGAGGGCAAGGCCATCCTCACCGTCGCCGTGGAGCCCGCCAGCAGCACGGTAATAACGGCGGCCAAGGCCGGCGAGGAGTCGAGCCATGGCCCCCACAAGATTCAGGGTATCGGCGCGGGCTTCCTGCCCCGCAATCTCGATCTGGCGATGGTCGACCGGGTGGAGCAGGTCAGCAACGAGGACGCCATGGCCTGGGCGCACAAGTTGATGCAGGGAGAGGGCATCCTCGCCGGGGTTTCCTGCGGCGCCGCCATGGCGGTCGCCGACAGGGTTTCACGGGAGCCGGAGCACGCGGGCAAGATGGTAGTCGTGGTATTGCCCGATTCGGGCGAACGCTACCTCAGCGCGGCACTGTTCGAAGGTGCTTTCAGCGATAACGAAATGGTCCAGTGAGCGCCGGGGTCGCCACTGCCGGCCCTTTTCAGCGGCCCTCCTGCAACAGCACCAGCCTGCGTTTGACGTCGGCCCACTCGGCATCAATAACGCTGAAGTACACCGAATCACGGGAGAACTCGCGCTGCACCACCATGTGCTTGCGCAAGACACCCTCGCGGATAGCGCCAATACGCTCCAGCGCACGCTGCGAACGCAGATTGCGGGCGTCGACCTTGAATTCGACCCGCAGGCAGTGCAGGCGCTCGAACGCGTTGGCCAGCAGCAGGGACTTGGCCTCGGTGTTGACCCCGGTACGCTGCCACTCCTGGCCCAGCCAGGTCCAGCCAATCTCCAGGCTGCGGTGCTCGGGCCGGATATTCAGGTAACGGGTGCTGCCCACAACCTTGTTCTTGCCGTTTTCCACAATCGTCCAGGGCTGCTGATCGGGAGCGGCCAGGGCCTCGTCAATCCAGTGCCGGGTGTCCGCCAGGTCGATGAAGCAGCCGCGTGGCATAAACTCCCAGTCGGGAGCGTGGCGGCCGCGGTTGAACAGGCCCTGGGCGTGATCCTGGGAAAGGGGTTCGAGTCGAATGTGCTCCCCGTGCAAACTCTGGGCTCCGGCCTGTGGCTCAGCCGGCAGGTTCACGGCAGCACCACGGTGGAACCGGTCGTGGCGCGCCCCTCCAGGGCAACATGGGCGGCTGCGATATCGGCCAGGGCAAAGCGCTGGTTGATCTCGACCCGCAGGCTGCCCGCCAGGATGCGCTCGAACACGGCGGCAGCCGAGGCGCGCAGCTCCTCCGTGGTCGCGGTGTAGGTAATCAGGGTCGGCCGGGTAACGTAGAGTGATCCGCCTGCCGCCAGCACCTGCAGGTCCAGAGGCTCCGGCTTGCCGGAACTGTTGCCGAAACTGACCAGCAGACCCCGGGGCCGGAGGCTGGCAAGGGAGGCCTGGAAAGTATCTCGTCCGATGCCGTCGTACACCACCGGCACGCCCGCGCCAGCGGTCAGTTCGCGGATGCGCGCGGCCACATCCTCCTGCCGATAATTGATGACATGGTGATAGCCATGGGCGCGGGCCAGCTCCACTTTCTCCTCTGAGCCCACCGTACCGATCACAGTGGCACCGAGGCTCCGGGCCCACTGCCCAAATAGCAGGCCTACGCCCCCCGCCGCCGCGTGGAACAGGCAGGTCTCGCCAGATTGCAGGGGCCGGGTTCGCTGCAACAGATACTCGGTAGTCTGACCTTTAAGCAGCGCCGCCGCCGCTGTCTCAAAGTCAACCTCCGCGGGAACAGGCACCAGACGCGCAGCGGGCAGGTTCAGGGCCTCGGCATAGGCGCCGAACCCGGCAGAGCAATAGGCAACGCGGTCGCCAAGCGTAAACTCGACTCCCTTCCCAACCGCCGCAACCACGCCGGCTCCCTCCATGCCCAGGCCGCTGGGCAGGGCAATCGGGTAGAGGCCGCTGCGATGATAGGTGTCAATAAAGTTGAGCCCGATGGCGCGATTGATCACCGTCACCATACCTGGCCCGGGTGGGCCGGGTTCAACATCCACCAGCTGCATGACTTCGGGACCGCCCGTTGCTGTTATCCGTACTGCCTTGACCATGTCTCGCCATCCCCGGGCCAATGCCCTCGCCACCAAGCGACTAGTGTGCCACATCACCAACCAAAGAGGCACGGACGCCGCCCCACCGCCTCCAATTCAGCGAGGGGTCTCCGCGACCGTGTTACACTGCGCTGGTCCGCAAATACAGCCTTTCACCACCCTGGAACCACGCGCCGTGCTTGAACAACTGGAACTCGATCGCAGCCTGCAACTCGCCCTGACTGAGTTGGCTCACACAGAAGCCACGGTCGTGCAAGAGCAGGTTATTCCACTGGCACTGACTGGCCGGGACCTCCGGGTCAGTGCACCCACAGGCAGCGGCAAGACCCTGGCCTACCTGCTGCCGATGTTGCAGCAACTGTTGACCAGTCCACTGCCCCCCAAGGCCGGTACCCTGGGCCTGGTGCTGGTGCCCACCCGCGAGCTGGCCCGGCAGGTGCTGAAGGAATGCCGCCAGCTGCTGGGCAAGAGCACATTGCGCGCCGACGCGCTCACCGGCGGCGCTGATTTCAAGTACCAGAAATCGCTGCTGCGCAAGAATCCGGAAGTAATCATCGCCACCCCCGGGCGCCTGCTCGAACACTGTGAACGCAAGAGCGCCGAGCTCGGCGGCCTGCGAATGCTGGTGCTGGACGAGGCAGACCGCATGCTGGAAATGGGTTTTCGCGAGGATGTCCTCAAGATTGCCGGCTACTGCCCCGCCGACCGCCAGACCCTGATGCTCTCTGCCACCCTGCATGCGCGCGGCCTGGGCGAGATCAGCGCCAGCCTGCAGCGCGAACCGGAATCGGTGAACTGTGGCGAAATCCGCGCCGCGCACAAGGACATTTTTCACCAGCGCATTCTCGCGGACAGCCAGGAGCACAAGGACAAACTGCTGCTGGCTCTGCTGGCGGACAGCCGGGGCCGCAAGCAGCTGGTTTTCGCCAACAAGCGAATCACTGCGGCTCGCCTCGCCGGGCTACTGCAGCATCACAGCGTGCGCGCTGCCTGCCTGCATGGGGAGATGAGCACCGAGGAGCGCAAGGTGGTGGTGAGCCGCTTTACCCAGGGAGTTATCGATATCGTCACGGCCAGCGACCTGGCGGCTCGTGGCCTGGACATCGAAGGTATAGACACGGTCATCAACTACGACCTGCCATTCAGTGGCGACGACTACCTGCACCGCACGGGACGCACCGGTCGGGCCGGCAGCCAGGGCCTCGCGATTTCGCTGGTGACAGCGGCAGACTGGAACCTGATGATCAGCATCCAGCGCTATCTGAACCTGGAAATGGAGGCCCGCGCCCTGCCGGGTCTGAAGGCCCGCTACGCGGGGCCGAAGAAAATGAAATCCTCGGGCAAGGCTGCCGGCACCAAGAAGAAAAGCGACAAAATGACCGAGGCCAAAAAGAAGGACCGGTTGCGGGACCGGAAGGCCAAGGGCAAGCCCCGAGACAAAGCCAGCCCCAAGCCGGCCAACGACGGTTTTGCCCCGCTGAAGAAGCGGCGCAGCGAGCCGCAAGGCTGAAGCCCCCCGAGGCTGCTGGCGCTTCGGCCCACTGGGCACCCGACGGCGCCCTGGGCAGGGTGCCGATGGCCGGGGCCTCCGC
>JBGTGB010000308.1:0-4554 GCA_041746975.1 Haliea sp.
CGGAAGGGATTGGCGCCCAACGCTGCCTCCAGGGTCAGGCCGTGCTGCCAGGTTTCCCGCAGGAAACCCGTTCCCGGGGTGGGAGGGTTATTGAAACCGGCAATGTTATCCAGCGGCAACTGCTCGAACGCACAGAGCTCATCACGGGTAATGTCCGGTGCAAAGAAACACTCCGATGACCCCTTGTGTTGCATGATCTCAGCCAGGGGCTCCATGCGCTGGCGCCGCAGGGCGTAGGCAGCATCCACCGGCGTGCCATCGTCCAGCTGCTCACTGAACATGTAGCCCGCGCTGATATTCGAGTTGTGGGGAATAACCAGGGCATCACAGCCGCTGTCAGTATCCATGCACTCCGCTTCCAGTGCGTCCCAGAGCAAATTCTCCCCGGGTGTATCGATGTAGCTCGCGGGTAAGGCCGGCACAGTATCGTTGCGGAAAACGACGTTGCGGTGCAGATTGCCGCCGGATCTGGCCTGCACGCCGGTCCACTCGTAACCGATGAAGGTGGTGAAGGCGCAGTCGCTGGAACGGTCGTAGTGACTCTCCGCGGCTTCCTGCATCTCCTGCCAGGGGGCCAGCGCGGCCTCCAGGCAAAGCCGGTCACCCTCACCGCACATGCCCAGGTGAGAGGCACGCATGGCCGCCATGAAATTGAACAGGTAGTAGGCGCCTCGCGGCCAGGCCCGGTAGAACCGGCACTGCCAGCTGCGATGCCCGGAGACGCTTGGATCGGTGCACATATGTACTTCGCCGATCAGCTCTGCATGGTCTGACACCATGGCAAAATCCAGCGGCCGGCGCAGCTGCAGGCTGCGGGCAGGCTGGCCGGACTCATCCCAGGGCTGGATGCCAATGCGCTCACCGCGGGCGAAGCGATAGGCGTCCGCTGGCGAAGTCCGGGTACCCTGGGTGCTCGCATCCAGGGAATAGCGGGTATGTACGTGGAGGTCGCCAAAGAACGGCTGCCGGGAGGACTGATAATGGCTACAGGGCTCCCGCTGTTCGCTGTACTCCTCGGCCAGGGCCTCGGGAGGCGACAGCAGCATAACCAGCGCCATTCCCGGCAACAACAGCCAGCGGTGCTGCTCTGGAGCGCGCTGCAGGGCGGGATGGCGGAGATGGGATAGATGCATTGTAGCCATGATGCCCCGGCGCAGACGAAGACTCACCTTAATGACGTGGCATCATGGGCGCAAACCGGCGGGGCAAGCATGTTGAACCGTGATCCCGGAACTGCAGACATAAAAAAAGCCCCGCGGTGTTTCCACCGGGGGCCTTGTCAGAAAACTGCTGCGTCTTAGACGACGACGATGTTTTCTGCCTGCGGGCCTTTCTGGCCCTGAGTTACGTTGAACTCAACTTTCTGGCCTTCGATCAGAGTCTTGAAGCCGGAGCCGGAGATCGCGCTGAAGTGCGCAAATACGTCCGGGCCTGATTCCTGCTCAATGAAGCCAAAGCCTTTAGTTTCGTTAAACCATTTTACGGTGCCGGTGCTAGTAGCCATGTTACGTTCCTGTATTTCAGGTATAGATAAAACCTTCCAGGGAAGGCGATAGGGCTTGAGGTATGCAATTACTTGTGAAACCAGGGACGAGGTACGAACTGCGTGACTTCGAAATGGTATACATAAATAGGTGTAAAACGTTCAAGCAAGGCCAGAGTATACAGCCGCTGCGCAAACCGTCAATGTTTATTTCTCTTGCCCGGACCAGCGCTGGCCGCCAGCGCCCTTTCCCGCCAGACACCGGGCGGCATCCCGAACCACTGCATGAAAGCGCGACGAAAGGTGCCGGCATCGGTAAAACCCAGGCTTGCGGCTATGTCACCAATTCCCCGATCCTGTCGCATCAGGGCTTCGCAGGCTCCATGGCGCAGCGCGGCTTCACGCAGAGCTCTAAAGCTGCTGCCTCCCTGCTGCAGGCGGCGCCGGAAGGTTGAAAGAGGCAGGCCAAGATCCGCGGCAAGCTGCACCTGGCTGGGAAGCGCCCCGCCGTGGCGCAGGGCAGCGGCCAGCAGCGCACTGACCTGGGCCGGCAGGCTGTACGCGCGGGCTCCGAAAACGGCGCAGGGAAAGCTGTGAAAGAACGCCGGGAACTCACAGGGCGCACGCACCACCGGCAGCGCCATGGCCGTTGCCGCAAAGTCCAGCGCGTAGTCCTCTCCGCCAGCCAGGACCGGGGCGCGAAACAGGCGCAGGAACGGCAGCACGTCCTGGCGACGGATCGGGCCTATACGCACCTGCTGCAAGGGCAGTTCGCGCCCCAGCAGCCACTGGAACAATTGCAGAAAGGCGAACAGGCCGGTGATGTCCACCAGACTGCCGGCAGTGCTGGTCTGGCCGCGCAGGGAATCGAGCCTGAAACTGCTCAGGCCGGCAGCGGATTGCAGACGGATACGGCCGGCGCGCGGATGCAGCATCAGGGCAAAGTGCTCGCAGATCTGGATGGCCTCGCCCAGGTCCTTCGCCGACAGGGCGCAGCGGCACATCAACTCAACTTCGCCGCGCGCCATCGGCGCATGTTTGTCGCCCCCGGCCAGATGTGCGTCCAGGCGCTGCACAACGTCGAGATACCAGTGGGTGAAGCCAGCGAGGGTGAGTGGCGGCTGGCGCAGCCCCTCGGCCAGGCCGCAGGATTCGAGTTCCGCAAGCAACAGATCGACCAGGGGAGCGAAAGTCGCGTTGGTGGTTGCGGGTGCGTCCGCCTCTCGCCGTCTGCTGGCGCGCCCATGGGCTTGCTGCTTCAAAGTGTTTGGTACCCGGGTCCCACGTCGGGCAATTTTAGCATTATCGCTCTGTTATTGAACATAAATGTTATGCCCGGAAATGACGCGGTCCCGTAAGCTGTCGCCCAATTTACAGCAGCCTCCCCTACAGCTACCAGGAGCCAGATCCATGTCTGCCACACAACCCCGCATCATTGTTCTCGGCGCCGGCATGGCCGGCATTCTTGCGGGCATCCGCCTGCAGGCAGACGGCTACACCGACATCACTCTCTATGAAAAGGCGGATCGGGTCGGCGGCACCTGGCGCGACAATACCTATCCGGGCCTGACCTGCGACGTACCCTCCCATTTCTACACCTACAGCTTCGAACGCAACCCGGACTGGAGCCGGCACCTCCCCCCGGGCCCGGAAATCCAGGCCTATTTCGAGCGCACTGCTGCCAAGTACGGCGTTGACAAGCTGACCCGCTTCGGCGAGGAAGCCACTCGCGCGGACTACCGAGAAGGCCGCTGGGAGCTGGAATTCCGCAGCGGGCATCGCGACAGCGCCGACATACTCATCGCCGCCACCGGCGTCCTCCACCATCCCCGCTACCCGAAGATCGCCGGAGCAGAATCCTTCCGCGGCGACCTGATGCACAGCGCCATCTGGGATCACAGCGTGGCCGTGGAGGGCAGGCGCGTCGGCATCATTGGCAATGGCTCCACCGGGGTACAGATCATCTCGGCCCTGGCGGGTAAGGCGGCGCTACTGGAGCACTACCAGCGTACACCGCAGTGGATTATGCCGGTGGCAAACGGGGTCTTCAGCGAGGAGGAGCGGGCCGGCTTCCACGACCCGGAAGCCCTGGCCCAGGCGATGAACGTCGAGGAGTACATGGCCGCCGTGGAGGCCTACACCCAGGCCATTACCGACATGGAATCCGAGCCCTCCAAAGCCATGGGCCAGGCCTGCCTCGACAATCTTGAGCAGTCCGTGACCGACCCCGCCCTGCAGGAGCAACTCCGCCCCGACCACGCTCCCCTGTGCAAGCGCCTGATCTTTTCACCCGACTACTACCAGGCGATCCAGCACCCACAGTGCCGACTGGTGCGCACCGGCATTCAGCGCATCGAGGCGGAAGGCATCCGCACCGAGGATGGTGAATTACACGAGCTGGACGTGATCGTGTATGCCACCGGCTTCCACGCCGATCATTTCATGCGTCCGATGACAATCAATGGCCGCAACGGGGCGGCGCTTGCCGACTTCTGGGCCGATCGCCCCAAGGCCTATCTGGCGGTAACCATGCCGGACTTTCCCAACCTGTTCATGCTCAACGGCCCCAATGGACCGGTGGGCAACTTCTCGCTGATCGACATTGCCGAGCACCAGTGGGGCTACATCAAGCAGTTGATGACGCGCCTGCGAGACGGCGACTGCGAGGAGGTTGCCCCTAGCCTGGAAGCCATGGACAGCTTCGAAACCGAACGCATCGCCGCGGCCAAGAACACGGTCTGGTACCGGGGTGGCTGTGTCAGCTGGTACCTGGACGCCGAAGGCATCCCCTCCAGCTGGCCTTGGAATTTCGCCCGCTTCGCTGCCTGCATGGCGGAACCGGACTGGGCCGCGTTCGGTCTGGCGGGGCCAGCAGCGGCGGGGCAATCCTGATGAGCGACCAAAGCAGTCACTGGGACAGCCTCCTCGGGGAACTGCACACACGTCACGTCACCGCGGCCGCCATGGGCGGCGAGGAGCGCATCGCCCGACAGCACCAGCGCGGCCGACTCACCGCCCGCGAACGCATTGAGGCCATCGCCGACCCCGGCAGCTTCCGCGAGTACGGTGCC
>JBGTGB010000309.1:0-2224 GCA_041746975.1 Haliea sp.
TGCCGACGAGCTGTTTGCGGTGCTCGCGGACTACCCCGGCGTACGCGGTATCCTCTGGGGCCACATCCACCAGCAGGTGGACTGCGACTGGGAGGGTCGTAAACTGATGGCTTCGCCCTCCACCTGTGTCCAGTTTGCTCCCGGCAGCGATGAGTTCAAGGCTGATGCGGCCGCGCCCGGCTACCGCTGGCTTGAGCTTTGCGCCGATGGCCAGATCGAAACCGGGGTCTCCCGGGTTCACGGTGTCTCCTTCCAGGTAGACCTGGACTCCAACGGCTATTTGTAGCCACCCTCCGCGGAATTGTCTGCAAGCTCCCGGCGCTGGGTTACAATGGCCGCGCTCCGAATAACGCAGCTTCAGGAAACCACAGGCAGGAATGAGCAACTATACCGCGGAAGATATTGAAGTCCTGACCGGACTGGAGCCGGTGCGCAAGCGCCCCGGCATGTACACCGACACCACCCGCCCCAACCACCTGGCACAGGAAGTCATCGACAATAGCGTCGATGAGGCCCTCGCCGGCCATGCCACGCGCATTGACGTCATCCTGCATCGCGATGGCGCCGTCACCGTCAGCGACGACGGTCGCGGCATGCCGGTGGATATCCACCCCGGCCAGGGCAAACCCGGGGTCGAGGTCATCCTCTGCACCCTGCACGCGGGCGGCAAGTTTTCCAACAAGAACTACCAGTTCTCCGGCGGTCTGCACGGCGTTGGCGTCTCCGTGGTCAATGCCCTGTCCCAGGCGCTGGAAATCACTATCCGCCGCGACGGCAACGTGTACCGCATGAACTTTGCCGGTGGTGAGAAAACCAGCGATCTCGAGATAATTGACAGCTGCGGAAAACGCAATACCGGCACCTCCATCCGCTTCACCCCTGACGCGCAGTACTTTGATTCGGTGAATTTCTCCGTACCCCGGCTGCAGCACGTGCTGCGGGCCAAGGCGGTTCTTTGTCCGGGCCTGCGGGTGACCTTCCTCGACGAGAAGAAGGGCGAGACCGAGGAATGGTACTACGAGGACGGCCTCACCGATTACCTTTGCGATGCCACCATCGACTACATCTGTGTGCCGGAGCAGCCCTTTGTGGGCAGTTTCAGCGGCAGCAGTGCGGCGGCGGACTGGGCAGTGCAGTGGCTCCCCGATGGCGGCGAAGTCATTGCGGAGTCCTACGTCAACCTGATCCCCACCGCCCAGGGCGGTACCCACGTCAACGGCCTGCGCACCGGTTTGCTGGAAGCGGTACGCGAGTTCTGTGAGCTGCGTAGCCTGCTGCCCCGCGGCGTACGGCTGGCGCCGGATGACATCTGGGATCGCTGCTGCTACATCCTCTCGGTCAAGCTGGAAGATCCGCAGTTCTCCGGCCAGACCAAGGAGCGGCTGTCCTCTCGCGAGGCGGCGGCCTTCGTCTCCGGCGTGGCCAAGGACGCCTTCAGCCTGTGGCTGAACCAGCACACCGGTGAGGCCGAGCGCATTGCCGAGCTGTGCATCAACAGCGCCCAGAACCGGCTGCGCACCGCGCGCAAGGTGACGCGCAAGAAAGTGACCTCTGGCCCCGCGCTGCCGGGCAAGCTGGCGGACTGCTCCGGTGAGGACCCGACCCGGGGCGAGCTGTTCCTGGTGGAGGGCGATTCCGCCGGCGGTTCGGCCAAGCAGGCCCGCAACCGCGAATTCCAGGCGATCTTGCCCCTGCGCGGCAAGATCCTGAACACCTGGGAGGTGGACTCCCAGGAGATCCTTGCCTCCCAGGAGGTACACAATATCTCGATTGCCATCGGCATGGACCCGGCCAGCGATGACCTCTCCGGCCTGCGCTACCACAAGGTCTGCATCCTCGCGGACGCCGACTCCGACGGCCTGCACATTGCCACCCTGATCTGCGCCCTGTTCGTGCGCCATTTCCGGCCGCTGGTAGCGGCGGGACACGTCTACGTGGCCATGCCACCGCTATACCGCATCGACGTCGGCAAGGAAGTCTTCTACGCTCTCGATGAAAGTGAAAAACAGGGCGTGCTGGACCGCATAGAAGCGGAAAATAAGAAGGGCAAGGTCAACGTCCAGCGCTTCAAGGGGCTGGGGGAAATGAACCCGCTGCAGCTGCGCGAGACCACCATGGACCCGGATACCCGGCGCCTGGTGCGGCTGGTGCTGGACGCGGGCGACGACACCAACAGCATGCTCGACATGCTGCTGGCGAAGAAGCGCGCCGGCGACCGCAAGGC
>JBGTGB010000310.1:0-6110 GCA_041746975.1 Haliea sp.
CACATCCTGGAGCGCATCGGCGCCGCCGATACGGTGGAGAAGCTCGAATCCCTACTCCCGTGGAACGTCGACCTGTCCCAGTTTGAAAAAAATGTGCCGCCTTATCCCAGGGGCAAGTAGGTAGATTTAACGGCGCTTACATTCTCTCCGTACACTTTCCGGTATCGAGAGTATTCATGTTGGTAAACGCTAAAGCGATTTCATACCCAAACAGCGGAGGGGAACAAAAGCGCAAACGATTGCTTGATTTTGCAATATATTTGCAATAGGATCGTTCGGAAGTCGTTTTTGCTAGGCCATTCGTCGGCAAAAAGGGGCGCGCGTATTTTGTATAAACATAAATTCGGTTCGGGAGAATATAATATGAGAAGAAAATACCCTCTGTTATCGGCAGGCATTATCGCGATCGGTTATCCGTTCGCCGCTACAGCGCTAGCTCAAGACGCAGCGCCGGAGCCGGCTTCCAGCGAGCGTGAATCACGGACGCTCGAGGTCATCACGGTCACAGCGCAAAAGCGTCAGGAAAACATACAGGACGTGCCCATTTCCATAACCGCCATTACAGGCGAACTGATTTTGGAATCCGGCGTGAACGATATGACTGACCTCTCTTTCCTCGTGCCTAACTTCCAGATCAATCCAGGTGGGCAGGTTGTCGCTCCAAGGGTCGGTATTCGAGGTGTCAACTCGGTGAGCAACCAGGGTATCGAGCCCAGCGTGGGCATCTTCGTGGACGGTGCTTATGTGCCGCGTCCCGGCGCCATCATGAACAATCTCTTCGACATACAGCAGGTTGAAGTCTTGCGCGGTCCGCAGGGAACGCTTTTCGGCCGGAACACCCCTATTGGCGCCATCAATATTCTCACCAACCGGCCTGAAGATGTATTCGGTGGATCGCTCACCGTAGAAGCTGCGAACTTTGGCAGCGGTGGCTTGGAAGGTGACCTGACCGGGCCGCTCGCCGAAGACCTGTTGGGACGGATCGCCTTCAGCTATTACAAGCAGGGCGCTTGGCTGGAAAACACTTTCGAAAACGAAGACGAACTTGAGCGCGAAGACTTGGGCATAAGGGGCAGGCTGCTTTGGGATATTACCGAAGCCATCGAAGCCGATCTTGTCGTGGACCATCAGCGGCTTAAACACTCCGGCGCTGCCCAGGAGTTTTTGACAGGAACGGTCCCACAAGCGTTCAAGGACCGTGTCCTGGAGCTCTTCGGTGAGGAGGTCGATGACAGCGATACTTTCGACTACAAGATCAATCATAGCCACACTGACCGGGGTACTGTCGATCAGACCGGCGCGACCCTCACGTTCAACGTTGATCTGGGAGAGCATACGCTGACGTCAATTTCGGCGTACAGGGAGTTTGAGGAAGAAACTGGGGTTGAAGAGATCCTGCGTCTGCCGATCGATTTCTTGCCTCGCGAAGGAGAATTGTCCTTCGAAAACATGTCCCAGGAGTTCAGAATCGCCTCCCCCACGGGTCAGACACTTGAATACATTGCGGGACTGTTTCTCTACGACGAAGAGTTTGGGAATATTACGTCCTTCAACCTGGGTGACGATTACTGCAATATCTTTCTGGGCAGTATCGGACAGGGGGACCGCGTGGCCACTTGCAACGCTAATCCTATGCAAGCACAAGTGGAAACGTTCACGCAGGAACTTACCAGCACGGCCGTCTTTGGTCAGGCAACCTTCAACGTAAGCGACGCACTCTCGCTCACCGGCGGTCTGCGATGGACGCGCGACGAGAAAGACGGCGTCTATGAACGCGTCATCAACAACACCGCGATTCAACGTGTATCCCAGCCGGCAGAGCCCACCCAGGTTCTGGAAACGAGCGGCGAGGCCGTGGACTGGCTCGCCAGTGTTCGCTATTTCGTCAATGAGGACATGATGCTCTTCGCGACGGCGTCGACAGGCTTCAAGTCGGGCGGCTTCAACTCCAACGCCGGTTCACAAGACCGTGTCTTTGACGAGGAAACATCCGAAACCTACGAGGCAGGTATAAAAAGCACTCTCTTCAATGGTCTGGTCACGGCCAATGGGACACTGTTCCGTACGGACGTAAATGATTTTCAGGAGCGGGCATTCGATGGAATGTCGTTTGAGGTCCGGAATGCAGGCGCCGTGCGGCTCCAGGGTATTGAAGTTGACCTTCGCACAAGCCCGGTCGAGCAGCTCGATATTATCCTCGGTGTGAGCTATCTCGACTCTGAATTCACTGATTTCCGCGGCGCACCGGAATTGATTGCCGGGCCGCCGCAGGATCTCACGGGCGAGCGGCGTACGGAATCTCCCGAGTGGACGTCGTCATTGGCGGTCACCTGGACCGACGATATACCGGGAACTCCGCTGGAATGGTTTGTGCGAGGTGAGCATCAGTTCGTTGATGAACAGCTTTTTCAGGTCAACAATGATCCTCAATCCCGCCAGGGAGCCTACAATCTCGCCAACTTTCGCGTCGGCCTGAGGAACCCCAACTCGAACTGGAAGGTCACAGCCTTCGTCCGCAATGCTTTCGATGAGGGCTATTGCACGCGCATTCAGAACCAGGTCCTTGCGGGTCTCTTCGGCGGCGTAAACAGGGCCGAGAACACGACGGTTATGCGCTGTATCGTCGGCCGGCCCCGCACCTTTGGAATCGAGGCCGGCATAACCTTTTAATCAAGCCACAGAATGTGGAGCTGCAGCGGATCGAACCGAACTCAGGGCTCGGTCTGCTGCCACGGCACCAGCGTTCTCGACCATGCGGAGAATCCGCGTGTTATCGTTCGAACGGAAACACAGCCGGCTTGCGGAGCCCACGTAGCCGATGGAGAACGTGACCCCCACTACTTGCAGTTCCGGTGTCAGTCAGATGGGCAGTGCGCTGGAGGGACAGGAGCGGGCCTACCGCTAGCGGAGAGAGATTCTGCCAACTTGGCCGATAATGCTAAATTATGTGGCTCGAAGTGTTATGGCATGATTCGCTAAATTCTATAGCATGGAATGGACTGTGACGGATAAATTACTCAATTCAAGAGATATCGACTTTCTCCTGTATGAACTGCTCGGCACCGAGCAACTACTGCAACGCCCTCGCTATCGGGAACACTCCAAAGATGTGTTAACCGCCACCCTGGAAACGGCGGAGAAAGTCGCCGTCAAATATTTTGCCAACCACTACCAGAAGGGCGATGCCAACGAGCCCACCTTCGACGGCGAGCGGGTGCACCAGATTCCCGAAACCAAGGCAGCATGGAGCGCCCTTGCAGAAGCCGGTTTCATGGCCATGCACCAGGATTATGCAGAGGGCGGCATGCAGCTGCCCGGGGTAGTGTGTTCAGTGGCCAGTGCCTATTTCAGTGCCGCCAACATCGGCACCTCGGGATATTCGTTTCTCACCAAGGGCGCCTGTAACCTTATCCGCAGTTTCGGCACCGACGAGCAAAAAGCCCGCTTTGTACCGCCGATGATGGACGGCCGCTTCGCCGGCACCATGGCATTGACCGAGTCGGGCCAAGGCTCGGCCCTGGCGGATATCAAGACCAGTGCGGAGCCCGCTGGGGATGGCAGCTACCGGATCAGGGGTCAGAAAGTGTTCATCTCCAACGGGGATCACAGCCTGACCGATAACATCATCCACATGGTGCTGGCCAAAATCAAAGGCGCACCTGATGGCGTGCGCGGCATTTCGCTGTTTATCGTGCCCAAGGTTCTGGTCAACGACGACGGCAGCCCGGGGAAACGCAACGATGTGGCACTGGCGGGTTTGCTGCACAAAATGGGCTACCGCAATGCCACCTCCACGGTACTCAACTTTGGTGAAAACGGCGGTGCCGTGGGCTATCTGCTAGGAGAGCCCCACCGTGGCCTGTCCTACATGTTTCAGATGATGAACGAGGCGCGCATCGAGGTGGGGTCGGGGGCGGCGGCGCTCGCCTACCGCGGGTACCTGCATGCGCTGGATTACGCCCGGCAACGGCTCCAGGGCCGCGCGCCGTCCAACAAGGACCCATCCTCCCCCCAAGTACTGCTTGTGGAGCACGCCGACGTGCGGCGGATGCTCCTCACCCAGAAAGCCTATGCGGAAGGCGCGCTGGCGCTGTGTCTATACGCCTCCTCGCTGTTTGAGGATAGCACAACCGGAGAGACGGACTGCGAACGGTATCGGGCGGCGGTGCTCCTGGATCTGTTGACGCCGGTGGTCAAATCCTGGCCGTCCAAATACGGCTGTGTCTGCAACGACCTGGCGATCCAGGTGTATGGCGGCTCCGGTTATATCCGCGAATACCCGGTGGAGCAGTTGTACCGTGACCAGCGCCTGAACCCCATCCACGAAGGCACCGAAGGTATTCAGGGCCTGGATCTTCTGGGGCGCAAAGTCCCCCTGCAGGACCGCTATGGCTATGAGCTGTTCAAGCAGGAAGTGCGCATTACCCTGCAATTGGCCAGTGACCTTCCGGCGCTCGAAGCGCTTGCCCCGCCCCTGCGCCAGGCGCTGGACCGCCTTGATCGGGTCACCGATGCCCTGCTTGCCGCCATCAAGGCGGACCCGGACCGGGGCTTGGCAAATGCCACGGTTTATCTGGATTGCTTCGGTCGCACGGTGCTGGCGTGGATCTGGTTGAAACAGGCGGTGGTGGCGGCAAAGGCCCTGGACGGGAAGGCAGCCCTCAGCGAGAAGACAGCCCTGCCAGATAGTGAGGCGGCGTTCTACCGGGGCAAGCTTCAAGCCGCCCGCTACTACATCGAGTGGGAATTGCCCCTAACGGTGCAGCAGGCGGAATTGCTGCTGCCCAACAACCCGGTCTGCTTCGAGATGCAGGACGCCTGGTTTTGATCCCCTTTTTGAACTTTTGACTTGGAGCGAGATTTGACAATCCAACTGGCTGATCACGGCATTAACCGTGACACCAACGAAGTCAATTCGAGAGGGCATTCCACAACGCTCGATGCAACATCAACGCCATGTCAAGCAAAAACCCGGCACGCCCTTGGATGACTAAGTGGTGCCAGTGGCACCACTTAGTCCGTCTGGAGCTGACGGGGTTTCCAGTCGTGCAGGCGTCTCACGCCTAACCGCAAGTGCTTCCGTTTGAACTACAAAACCCCGACCGGCGGTGACGGGGTTTCCGTTATCACGGCCGCGGCCTGCAGGTTCAGAGCCGTCAATAATCGCCTGCGCGCCGATGCCAAGCCCAGGTCACTGCCAAGCGCAGCGGGTAGTGACGTGGGCGCAGCGCTCCGTCCCCGTACCGGAACGCCGCATCACTCACAGCCGTTCATTCGCCGAATTTTCGCTCGGCGCGGCCTGTCTTGTCGCATTCCCACGCAATCCGTCTCTCCCCAAAGTGGTTACACTGTAACCACAAACCCCGTCGCACTTTGACGGGGTTTTTTACCCCGCCATCCGTTGACAGGGCTTTCTGTGACAGCCATATTACCCGTTGTGGTAGAGTCCCTTCTGCACTAGAAATTACCCGTGGCCACTACGGAAAAGTGGCAAGGAAGACCCCACCTTGCATTCGCAATCGGGGTAGGCAGATTCCAGTATTGGCACCTGCTGAACGCGTCGCTCAGGGCCATTCTCGACGCAACGGTCAGTAATGACCGGGTCCATCTTCGAACCACCACGGTGCCTTATAGCTTGGGCGCCGCTCCTTCCAATCCATCCCGCTTCCAGGGATTTTTTCAAACGCCGCAGTTTCTGTCGGGGCCCTTGTCCTCGGCCAACCGCTGTTTCTTCAACCCCGCAAACGCGCTAGCGGTCAGCGCGTTCTGCCCACTCTACTCAGGAGGTAATTCCACCCCAGCCTCAGGCTGGAAAACCGTTGGTTTGCACGGGCCAGTTTTCTGCGAAAACACACCGTGCTGTCTATGGCCAGACACATTCAGGTCAACCGGGATTGGTGTCCCGTGATCGTACCGCCCAGCGGGCCTGCGCAGCTTTTGTTGCCAGGTGATCAGAAACACTCACCTATGGATCAACACTATGCGCGACAATGTATGGACTCCTCCTTTTACCGAGGTCTGACTAGACTTGGGTGGGTTAAGCATACAAAGGGCCGCTGTTATGAGAAATTTCAATACAATTGGCGTTGATCTTGCCAAAAATGTTATCC
>JBGTGB010000311.1:0-5033 GCA_041746975.1 Haliea sp.
GGCCGGCAGTTGCGCAGGGTCCGCAGCGAGCGCCGCGACACTGATGATCACCCGCGGCGTGCAATCGGCCGGGGGCGCATAGGCGCGAGGGCCGGCACCGCGGCTGACCGTTAAGCGTAGCACCTGGTAAGGGTTGGTCCCGGGAGAACTCGACGCAGCTTGTGCGAGATACCCGCGCACGGAGTCGAGGCAATCGGGAAAACGTAGCTGCCGCAGGCCCTCGCCCAGGCGTTCCAGGTGATACTCCAGCAGCAGTGGCCGGGAGCCTCGCAGCAGCAGGGTTTCGAACAGACCATCGCCGTAGGCAACGGCACGGTCAGGGAGTGGCAATGCGTCTGTGGGGACGCCATCAATCCAGATATTGGTCTGCCCATCCACCCGCTCGGCGTCAGCCGGGCTGACTGAACAGCAACGACCCGTTGGTGCCACCAAAGCCGAAAGAATTTGACAGGGCGTGCCGTATGCGCCGCTCCTGGGCGGTGTGGGGCACATAGTTGAGTACGCAGCCCTCATCTGGATTGTCGAGGTTGATCGTCGGCGGGGCAACCTGGTCGCGTAGCGCCAGGATAGTGAAAATCGCCTCCACCGCTCCGGCGGCGCCCAGCAGGTGCCCGATCATGGACTTGGTAGAACTCACCGCCACCGCTTCCGCGGCACTGCCGAGCACAGATTCCACGGCGCGGCTCTCCGCCAGGTCGCCGGCACTGGTAGAGGTACCGTGGGCATTGATGTAGTCGATCTGGTCGGCGGGAATGCCGGCATCGCGAATGGCGTTGCGCATCGCAGCGGCTGCCCCGCGACCATCTTCCGGCGGCAAGGTCATGTGAAAGGCGTCGCCGCTCATGCCAAAACCACTGACTTCGGCGTAGATATGGGCGCCGCGGGCCTTTGCCGATTCGTACTCCTCGATCATCAGGACCCCGGCACCGTCGCCGAGCACGAAACCGTCGCGGTCGCGATCCCAGGGACGGGAGGCCGCGGTGGGGTCATCATTGCGGGTAGACAATGCGCGGGCGGCTGCGAAGCCGCCGAGCCCGACCGGAGTGGTCGCCATCTCGGCGCCGCCCACCAGCATCGCGTCGGCATCACCCAGGGCGATGAGGCGCGCACCCAGGCCAATGTTGTGGGTACCGGTAGTGCAGGCGGTGACCACTGCGAGGTTGGGTCCCCGCAAATTGAAACGCACCGAAAGATTGCCGGAGATCATGTTGATAATGGAGCCCGGAACGAAGAACGGAGATATTTTGCGTGGCCCGGAATTGGCCACAATCTCGGAGTTTTTCTCGATCTGACCGATGCCACCAATGCCGGAGCCGATGGCACAGCCAACCCGGTCTGCATTCACTTCGGTAATTTCGAGGCCGGAATCAAGCATGGCCTGGATGCCCGCCGCCATGCCGAACTGGACAAAGATGTCCATCTTGCGGGCATCCTTGTCGCTGAAATAAGGGCTGGAATCAAAGCCTCTGACGCTGGCGCTGAAGCGGGTGCTATAGGCAGCTACATCGAAATCGACAATCGGTGCGACACCACTTTTGCCTGCGAGAATATTCTCCCAGGTCTCCGTGACACTCAGCCCCAGAGGGCTGACCATGCCGAGGCCTGTGACTACAACGCGTCTACCGATCACCGCATGCTCTCCCCGGTTTGATCAGGAACTGGAAGCATAAATAAGAAAAGCCGCTCTATCAAAGTATAGAAACGGCTTTCCGGTATACCGAGGGTTGGATCAGGCGAGGTTTTCCTTGATGTAGTCGATCGCCAATCTTACGGTGGTGATCTTTTCGGCTTCTTCGTCGGGGATTTCGGTCTCGAACTCTTCTTCGAGCGCCATTACGAGCTCAACGGTATCGAGAGAATCGGCGCCAAGATCTTCAACGAACGAGGCCTCCGTCTGGACTTCTTCTTCTTTTACGCCAAGCTGCTCTGCGACGATTTTCTTAACGCGTTCTTCGATGCTGCTCATTGTATTGGTAACTCCTGAAAATTTAATTCTGAATGAAACCTGGTCACCCGGCCCGAGGCGGCATTTTACTCTGTTTTTCCGCCGAGTAATATTTTTTTTTGGGCCGCAATAGCCAGCCCTGAAACGCTGCCTGAGGGACCGACTTCAGGCCATGTTCATACCGCCGTTGATATGAATCGTCTCGCCGGTGATGTAGCCTGCCACTTCACTGCACAAAAAGCCAACCAGGGCGCCAATTTCCTCCGCCTCGCCGAGCCGGCCGAGAGGAATCTGGCCCAGCATGAGACCACGCTGCTCCTCACTGAGCGTGCGGGTCATGTCGGTATCGATAAAGCCCGGGGCAACACAGTTCACGGTAACCGCCCTGGAGCCGAGCTCGCGGGCCAGGGCGCGGGAAAAGCCTTCCGCTCCCGCCTTGCTGGCCGCGTAATTACTCTGGCCGGCGTTACCCATGGCACCCACTACCGAGGTAATGTTGACGATGCGACCCCAGCGCGCCTTGGTCATCCCGCGCAGGCAGGCTTTGCTGACCCGGTAGAGAGCGTTCAGGTTGGTATCGATGACCGCCTGCCATTCCTCCACCTTCATGCGCATGAGGATATTGTCACGGGTAATGCCGGCATTATTGACCAGCACCAGCGGCGCACCAAACTCCGCGCTGATCCCCTTTACCACACCTTCAACAGCCGCCTGATCGGCGACGTCCAGCGACATGCCACAGCCCGAATGACCGGCGGCCTGCAAGTAATCGCTGATTGCCTGCGCGCCTGATTCCGTGGTCGCGGTGCCGACGACGGTATAGCCGTCGCGCGCCAATTGCTCGGCGATGGCTCGGCCGATGCCGCGGCTGGCCCCGGTGACCAGGGCCACTTTATTGTCATTGCTCATACTCTTCCTCCCCCTGCTTGTCGACTGAAGTTCAGGCGGCTGCGAGTGCCGCCAGCGCGTCCTGCAGACCGCTCGGCTCTTCCAGTGAATAGCTTTCGAGCTCCCCGTCAATGCGCTTGTTGAGCCCGCTGAGGACCTTCCCCGGGCCGCACTCCACTACCTGGCGGACACCATTGGCGGCCATGTACTCGATGCAACGGGTCCACTGCACAGGACTGTAAATCTGCTCCACCAGAAGGCTGCGAATGCGTTCTGGATCCGCCTCCGGCTGGGCGTGGACATTGTGCACCACGGGTATCGACGGGGCCGTGATGGTCACAGTCCCGAGGGCCGTTGCGAGTTTTTCACAGGCAGGCCGCATCAATCCCGTATGGAAAGGCGCGCTCACCGGCAACGGCAGGGCTCGCTTGGCCCCGGCAGCCTTGAGAGCGGCGCCGGCGCGCGCTACCGCTGCGCTGTGTCCTGCTATGACGACCTGCCCGGGGGAATTGAAGTTCACCGCCGCCACCTCTCCGCCACCCTCGCCGGTGATTTCAGTGCAGATCCGATTGATGCTGTCGTCATCGAGGCCGATGATTGCTGTCATGGCACCTTCGCCTACCGGCACCGCGGACTGCATGAACTCGCCGCGCTGGCGTACCAGACGCACGGCGTCCGCGAATTCCAGGGATCCTGCGCAGACCAGCGCCGAGAATTCTCCAAGGCTATGCCCCGCGAGCAGCGTCGGGGCAGGACCGCCCGCAGCCCGCCAGGCGCGCCACAGGGCCACGCTGGCTGTGAGCAGCACCGGCTGGGTAGTTGCAGTCAGATTCAGGGCTTCCTGTGGCCCCGATTGAACCAGGGCCCAGAGATCGTGACCGAGCGCCTCCCCAGCTTCGGCAAAGGTATCGCGAACAGCGCTGTACTGGGCGTGTGCAGCGGCAAGCATGCCTACCTTTTGCGAGCCCTGGCCCGGAAAAACAAAAGCGGTGTGGCTGGTGGTCATGACGGGGAGGTGTCTCCGAAGCAAATTGCGGGAAGGCGCAGAAACGCGAAACGGGAGCCTGGGCTCCCGTTTGCGGTTACAAGTGCAACAGGCACGTGAGTGCCTGGCGCGCCCGAAAAATCGGGACCGGTCTTACTCGTCGTTACCGGTGTTGACGACTTTCTTGCCACGATAGAACCCGTCCGCGGTCACGTGGTGACGACGGTGCGTTTCACCAGAGGTCTGGTCTACGCTGAGGGTCGGGCCAGTCAGTGCGTCGTGGGCACGGCGCATACCGCGGCGTGAACGTGATTTCTTGTCCTGTTGAACAGCCATGTCTTACTCCTGATGGGTATCGCCGGGCTTTAACCGCGCCAGCACGTCAAACGGGTTGGACTTTTTCGGGGGCTCGTCTGCTTCGGGCTCCACGGCCAAGTCCGCCAAAACTGTGTTGCAATCCGCCTGCTCGTGGTAGCTGAAGGGCGGTAGCGCCAGGATCAGCTCGTCCTCGACCAGCTCCCGCAGCGAACACACCTCCTCAGTCACAACCACCGGTTCGAGCGAATCCGGCAATTGCCGGGCCTGTTCGTCGGTCCAGACCACCGCGAGGGTGCTGTCTGTATGCAACTGTACCGGCATGGGCTGCAGGCACCGCTGGCAGGTTACCGTCACCGTACTGTCGGTGGCGACCTGCACAAGATACCTGCCCTCCTCGTCCCGGGACAACGTCAATACCGCCTCGACAACGCCCTCGTCTGCGGCCAGCAGATCCCGAAAACGGGGCAATTCCAGCGGTCCTGTCGTGCCCCTGACAATCGCGCCTCGCGTGGCTGCCTTGCGGACATCCAGCGTGCCGGGGAGGGGGTCGGTCAACATAGGCGCGCATCATAGGGGCGGTTTGCCCCTTTGTCAAAAAAATTCTTTAGAATACAACCAGTTCAGGGCGCCAACCCGCAGCCACGGAAAACCCCTCATGGATCTTGTCCTTGCCTCCACCTCGCCCTATCGCCGGAACCTGCTCCAGCGTCTGCAGCTCCCCTTTCGCTGCCTGGCGCCGGACGTGGATGAAACCCCGCTGCAGGGCGAGGCTCCCCCTGCGCTGGCCACCGTCCGTGTTACTGCAGCTCGGCGAAGCCTGACGCAGCCGCGCGAGAATGCCGCAGACGCAGGGGCCCCGCAGGTAGTGCCCGTTGCACTGTTGACAGCTGACCAGCG
>JBGTGB010000312.1:0-14714 GCA_041746975.1 Haliea sp.
CGACCTCGGCGCCGGGGCTGGCCCCGGTTCGCCGCGTCAGCGCCCGGAGGGCCTGTACGGCGTGGAGGTCTCTGGCTCTGGGGGCGGGCTGTTGCCCCCGGACGCCCCTGGGGCACCGCGTGTTCGGGCTCAAAGCCTTCGATCTCTTCCCGCGGCAGGGTCTTGCGAATCAGCTTCTCAATCCCTGCAAGGAAGTCAGCTTCATCCGCACTTACCAGCGAGTAGGCGTGGCCGGACGCACCGGCGCGCCCGGTGCGGCCGATACGGTGCACATAGTCCTCGGCCACATTGGGCAGGTCGAAGTTTACTACCTGGGGCAGCTGTTCAATATCGAGCCCGCGGGCGGCGATGTCGGTGGCGACCAGCGCCTGAACCTTGCCTCGCTTGAAGTCGCCAAGGGCCTTGGTGCGCGCATTCTGGCTCTTGTTGCCATGGATCGCGACAGAGCTGATGCCGTTCTTTTCCAGCTGCTGGCTCAGTTTATTGGCGCCGTGTTTGGTGCGGGTGAAAACGAGCACCTGGTGCCAGGAATTACTCTGCACCAAGTGGCTCAGCAGTTCCGGCTTGCGTTTCTTGTCCACCGGATACACCCACTGGGTCACCATGTCCGCGGTCGCATTGGGGGGCGCGACCTCTACTTTTACCGGGTTTTGCATATAACCCTGGGCCAGCTGGGTGATTTCGGCGGAGAAGGTCGCCGAGAACATCAGGGTCTGACGCTTCACCGGCAGCAGCTTGACGATGCGCTTGATATCGTGGATGAAGCCCATGTCCAGCATGCGGTCCGCTTCATCAAAGACCAGAACCTCCAGGTCGCTGAAATCCACAAAGCCCTGACCGTGCAGGTCCAGCAGCCGGCCCGGTGTTGCTACCAGAACATCGACACCGCGCTTCAGCAGGGCGATCTGGGGGTTGATCTTGACGCCCCCGAATACGACCGCAGAACGGAAGCCATCGTATTTGCCGTAATCGCGCACACTTTCCTGAACCTGGGCGGCGAGCTCCCGGGTGGGTGTGAGCACCAGAGCGCGACAGCGATTCGCCTTGACCGACTGCCCACCGGCGAGGCGGTGCAGCAGTGGCAGGGTAAATGCAGCGGTCTTGCCGGTGCCAGTCTGGGCCGCGGCCATCACATCCTTGCCCGCAAGAATGAGGGGAATGGCTTTGGCCTGAATCGGTGAAGGAGTTTCGTAGCCCTGATCGGCAATAGCTCGCATCAGGCTGGCGGACAGCCCGAGGGTGTCAAAGGTCATAGTCAGCAATCTCTGTGGGAATGAAAAAAGTAAATCGGAGGGGTGATGCTGACGAGGATCGGCACCGTCAGCGGGTGCGAAGTCGGGATACTACGCTAATCTGCGATGAATGCAAGCCGGGCTGCTCAAGTTGCCTCGGAGGGAAAGGCTGCGGGCTCCTCGAGAAAGACTGGATCCGGACGGTGAAAGCGATCGCGCGCAAGGCGGATGCGGTCGGCGTGGTCCTCCGCGGTCGCGGCGATTTCCTCTGCCATACGCAGCCGGTGGATCAGCCCTTCCTGGTTGGCCACCTGGATCGCCAGCCCGGGACGCGCATTCAATTCCAGCAGCATCGGGCCGCGGTGTCGGTCCAGGACGATATCAGCCCCCAGATAGCCAAGGCCGGTCATCTCGGCGCAGCTGGCGGCGAGGTCGAGGATGGCCTCCCAGTCGGGCAGGCACAGGGACTTGAAGCAGGCCCCGGTATCAGGATGGTGGGTAACCAGGCTGCCGTGCTGGACAGCGGCGATGCTGTGTCCGTCGCCTATGTCTATGCCCACGCCGACCGCACCCTGGTGCAGGTTAGCCTTGCCGTCCGAGGCGTGGGTAGCACAGCGCATCATGGCCATAACCGGAACGCCGCGGAGTACGATCACCCGGATATCCGGCACGCCCTCGTAACTGTATTCCGCAAGCGCCGGATTGAAATCGATCAGCGCCTCAATCATGGCAAAGTCATTGCGGCCACCAAGACTGTGCAATCCAGCGAGTATGTTGGACGTGTGCCGGCGCAGGTCGCGCTCCTCAATGACGCCGCCACTGGACTTCACGAAGCGGCCCCCCTCACGGGCAACAATGACCAGGATGCCTTTGCCACCGCTCCCCTGCACAGGCTTGATAACGAAGGCGTTCCGATCCTGCAGCTGCTCCAGGATATGATCAATCTGGAACTGGTGCTCGATCACGCCGTACAGCTCTGGCACCACGATACCGCGCTCCAGAGCCGCCTGTTTGGTGAGCAGCTTGTTGTCCACCAACTGGTAATTGCGGCGCGGGTTGTTGGCCCCTATGTAGGAGATATTGCGGCTGTTCATCCCCAGGATGCCCAGCCGGCGCAGGGTGGAGGGTGCTACCAGCCTGATCATTTCATATTGGCCATGTCACGGAAGCGATAAAGCTCCGACAACCGGTAACCGGTGTACTTGCCGATCAGCAGGATGACGCCGAGCAGGCTGACCAGCAGCTCCGGGAAGTTGAAGGTGAGATGCTCGACCACCCGCACCGACATGATCATATAGGCCAGTACCGCCACCAACAGACTGCCACCACCCTGCACCATCACCTCACGCCCCCCCTCTTCTTCCCAGAGGATGGACATACGCTCAATCGTCCAGGCCAGAATGACGGTCGGGAAAAACGTCACGGTGAGAGCCTGGTCCAGACCCAGTTTGTAACTGATCAGTGCCAGCACAGCCATCAGCAGAATCACGACGATGACCACTGCCGAGACCCGCGCCACCAGCAGCAGGTTGAGATGACTCAGCCAGGATCGGATCCAGAGGCCGACACTGACCAGAGTGAGGAAAATGGCCAGTCCAACCAGGAGAGTGGTCTGCAGGAACGCGAGGGCGATCAGGATAGGCATGAACGTGCCGGAAGTCTTGATGCCCACCAGAATACGCATCACCACCACCACGAAGGCCGCTACCGGCAGCAGGAGTATGCCCTTGAATATGCCCTGCTGTTCCACAGGCAAGGCGTAGATGGAAAAGTCGAGCAGGGCGAAGTCATCGCTGCGCTGCTCCATGCTGACGACCGTCTTGGCGGCGAGGCTATTGCGGACCAGGGCGAATTCGAGCCGTGAATCGCGGCCACCCATTACGCGCAGCGCAGCGCCGTCCCCGCGCTGCCAGACAAAGAAATTGTCTGGCAGGCCACTAGCCGCGGTCACCGGATCCAGCAACTGCCAGTCACGGCCATCGTGAATTTCCAGCAGTGCGCTCAAGGTCTGGCGCCGGCGTCCATCCTGTAACTGGATACCGCGCACCGTGTGGGCGGGAATACCTGCGTAGGCCAGCACGTCGAGCATGACCCGCAGCGGCGTATCGCGGTAGGTGCCGAGAAGGAATTCCGCATCCTGACTGGGCTGGGGCCGCGCCAGCTCCTGAACCAGCAGCGACGCGAAAGTCGTCGGACCACTGGAGCGGTCCCGCAGGTCCAGGACCAGACGTTCCATGGCCGCACGCTGATCCGCCTCCAGCATCGGCGCTTCCACCTCGGACACCGGGAAATCGGGCAGGGAGTCCCGGTTTGCACGATAGGCCTGCTGCTTGTAGTAAAGCGTGGTGGGATGCTCAAGCGACTGCCGCGACCACCGCGCCACCTTGCCATCCCCCTGTTCCACTACGGAAAAACCAAACCCCGAGGAGGCAAAGTGTTCTTCCAGCGTCACCCAGCCGCCCAAGCCCGAGGGCAGTTCCAGCTCAACGTCCACCGGTCCGTCACTGGGCTGAAAACTGATCTTGGTTTCGATGGTCCACACTTCCCTTGACTCACCGGGCCAGAGTGGTAAATCCAGGCGCACCACCTTGTAGGCGGTCAGGGACAGGCCGAAGAGGATCATGGCGCCGGCGACAATGCCGACCTTGGCTTTGGATGCAATCATGGCGGCTGCTAGTTATCCAGTGTGTAGCGACGACTGACGTCAACGATTGCGACGTCAGTCAATAGGTTGCGCCCCACCACCAGCGGGTAGGGCATATCGGTGCGCTCAGACAGGCCGACCTCGACCCGGGTGCGGTTGTCGCCGAATGCCAACCACATGCGCACCACGTAATTGCGGGTCGTACTGCCATCAGCATGCTGGTTGGTCACGCGGCGACGCACCAGGGCTTCAAGCTCGTGCTCATCACCTGTTACCGGGTCGACAAGAAGGTAATTCACATAGCGCTTGCCATCTTTCTCCAACAAGCGAACATTGCGCGCCGCTATCGTAGTGCCCTCAGCCGCAGTATCAATGATCGCCTCGAGGCGCAGTCCGGGCGGATCAACCGTTGCAAACTCCACGACACCGATGATGGGCAGATCAAGCTCTCCCGCTGTGGCCGGAGGTGGCGGGGGTGGCGGGGGTGGTGCGGGGCGCAATACAATTCTTTCCAGCACTCGCGGTGCGGGACATTCCTCAATCTGACAGGCGGGGCAATCAGGAACGACTACCTCCGGGCAGGCGAGCACTTCTGGCTCAACATCCGGCGTGGTCTGGCACCCCGCCAGCACTGCAACAGTGACAATAGTTACAATTCTGCTAAAAGATGACATGCGTTCCCCTGACTCTGCGCCGGTCGTCCTGCCGGCGTCCGATCATAGAGTATACTGCAGCCCGAGCAAAAAAATCACGTGCCTTGACAAGACCCTCGCACGGCGAGAGTCGCCGCGGGCCGAACCGGACTTGATATTCGCAATGCTTGCCCCTACTGTGCGGCCATTGCCGACGCCGGGATTGGCCCCGGCCCAGAGAGGAGTATCACCTGATGTTGACCTGGAAGGACGTCCGCCGCTTTGCCGAGAAAGGCAACCCCGATCCCGACCAGACGCTGCAGCGCAGTGAGGATGAGTGGGCCAAGCTGCTTACACCCGAGCAGTTCCACGTCACCCGCAAGGCTGGCACCGAGCGCGCTTTCAGCAACGAGATGTGCTCCCGCTTCGAGCCAGGCGCCTACAGCTGTGTCTGTTGCGACACGTTGCTGTTCGATGGCGACCAGAAATTCGAGTCCGGCACCGGCTGGCCGTCCTTCACCCAACCGGTCAAGGAAAACGCAATCGCCTATCACCATGACCACGGCTTTGGCCGCAGCCGCATTGAAACCACCTGCAACACCTGCGGCGCGCACCTCGGCCATGTCTTTCCCGATGGACCGCCTCCCGGCGGCCTGCGCTATTGCATGAACGCGGTGGCCCTGCACAAGCGCTAGGCCGATGACGACCTCCACCCTGCCCTACAGCAACACCATGCTGGTCCGCTTCAGCGACACCGATGCACAGGGTCATCTGTACTTCGCCAACTACCTGGTTTACGCCGATGAAGTCGCCGGCTTCTACATGGAGGAACTGGGTCTCGGCGCCATGAACCCGCAGGCAGCGCCCTGCTTTATATTCACGGTAAATATAAACTGCGACTATATTGGAGAGTGCCGGGCCTACGAGACCGTAGAGGTTCGTCTGGGCTATACCCGCCTGGGTCGCAGCAGCGCTGATCTGGCATTCGAGCTGTATGCAGAGCGGGACAGCGGGATGCTGGCCAGGGGCAGCATCACCCAGGTCTTCACCGACAAGGAATCCCGCAGACCAATACCGATTCCGGAGCAGTTCCGGGCAGCAATCGTGGCACGTCAGCCAGCCCTGTTGGTTGATGCCTGATACACCGCAAGCGCAGACACAAGCTACAGCAGTAGCGCGGTCGCCAGGAACAGCATCAGCCCCATCCCCAGAATATCAGTAAACGTGGTCAGGAAAATGCTGCTCGCCGTCGCGGGATCAGCCCCAAACCGGCGCAGCGTAAGCGGCACCAGGACCCCAAAGATTCCGCTGCCCACGCAGGCACCCACCATGGCAATCAGGATCACCAGACCCAGCACCAACGGATTTTCCGCGCCGCTCATGCTGGCATAGGCCCACATGGCGGCCGCGGCCACACAGCCCACCACGAAGCCATTCATCGCCCCCAGAGTCATCTCCTTGCGCAGCAGGCGTGAGACCGGTATGTCCTCGATTTCGCCCACGGTCATGCCGCGCAAGGTAATGGCCAGGGCCTGACATCCGGTATTACCACTCTGCCCCGCCAGCACCGGCAAGAAAACCGCGAGCGCTACGATCTGGGCGATCGTGTCCTCGAAGATCCCAACCACAAACGCCGCTGCAAAGGCGGTCACCAGATTTACCTGCAGCCAGGGGTGACGCATGCGAAAGGCTGGCCAGATGCCTGTACCTACCCGTTCCTCGCGGCTCAGACCTACCATGCTACCAGTCTGCAAACTCAGTTCTGATGCCATGCGCTCAAACAGCTGCCAGCCGTAGACCAGGCCCAGCAGGCAGCCATCCTCATCAACCACGGGATAAATACGGTGGCGCCGCCGCAGGGCCTGCTGAATCGCCTCGGGCAATGGGGTGTCGAGCGCAAAGGCAAAGGGCTCCGTGGTCATGACTTCCGACAGGCGCTGGCCCGGGCGCCCCAGCAGGAGGTCGCGCATTGCCACCGTGCCCAGCAGTCGACCCTCTGGCCCGACAACATAGATGTAAGTGATGGTGGTATCTGCACTGGCCTGGACCAGATAATCAAGGGCACCGGCGACGGTGGTCTGCGGGCCCAGCACCGCGGTCGGAGCCACCAGCAATTCCTCGATGGTGTGGCTGTCGCCGACGCCGGCATGGTCCACGAGATCCAGTTCCACCGGCCCCTCCCCGGCAGAGGCAGGTGGGGCAGTAAGATGGGAGGTAATTGCCAGGGCCTGATCCGGCGGTAGTTCCGCCAGCACCTGCTGCTGTTGCGCCGGGGGCAAATCTCGCAATAATTCCGCAGCGTCCGCTGCCGATGCCTCTCGTATCTGTTCCGCCAGTTGTGCGGGGCTCTCTGTTGAAGTCATGGGCTATCTCCGGATTTTTTGCATCACCCCTGACGATACTGCCGTATTCGCAGGACGCAGGCGAGCAGAAAATGTGCGTCGAACATGTGCACGGCATGGGCGGCACACTGAAAATCGTTGACCTGCCGCACATGGCTGGGCAACTATCCGCGCTCAGGATCGCGGCGCCCGGCCGCGTCAGCGGGAGGCACGGGAGGACGCCAAGCACATGGCCCCCAGGCACAGGGACGAAGACAAAGCCATAGAAGCTATCAGGGCCAGCCTGCAGCGCAAGGCCTTTGACAATGCACTGCGCGCAAGTGAGCAACAGCTGTCGACGCAACCCGACGCTGTCGAACTCTGGGCCCTCAAAGGTCAGGCGCTGCAAGGATTGGGTCGCTTGGAGGACGCGCAGGACTGCTTGCAGCAGGGTCTGAGCTGCAGTCCCGGCAATGCCCGCCTGCTGGTCCTGCAGGGACACATTTACACGAGACTTGGCCGCGGCGAGAATGCCATCGCCAGTTACACCCGGGCTTTGGCCACAGATCCGGGCCTCACGGATGCCTACCGTGGCCTGCTCAACTTCCGCACTATCCCGATCGATGGGCCCGAGGTGGCAGAGCTGCTGGCGATGACCCTGAGCGAGCGCCGCGTCGCAAGCTCCCGGGCTCGCTCGCTGTTTCTGCTCGGTCAGATCTTTGTTGACGCGGGCCTGGACCACCCCGGGTTCGCATTCTTCCATCAGGCCAACGCATTGGTCGCCAACACTATCGAAAGTCGCAAACGCGAGTACCAGGTGTCGGCGGGAGCTGCTGCAATGACAGCGGAGTTCTTCCGCCGCCATGGCCGCGTTACCCGGGCAACGCCTGCCTGCCCGGCCATCATCGTCGCCGGACTGCCGCGCTCAGGCAAAAGTCTGGTGGAAACCCTGCTGGCGGCACACCCACTGGTCAGTGCCGGCGGCGAACTTGCACTGGTACGAAAGCTGGTCGGCGGTCTGGACCAGCGCCCGGGACTGGAAGTACTGGCGGCGCGCCTGACGGCCGAGGCTGGTTCTCCCCTGAGCCGGTACTGTCCACCCCCCGACACCGGAGCGCGCCATATCGTCGACACCTCACCGGCCAATCTTAGCCGCCTGGGCTACCTCGCGCTGTTGCATCCGCAGGTGCCGATCATTTTCTGCCGGCGCGAGCCTCTGGACCTGGGCCTTTCCCTGTACTTCAAGAATTTTCGCAGCGGCCACCGCTACAGCTACCAGCTGGCCACTCTCGGTCGCGCCATAGCCCTGGCGGAGAAACTCATTCGCCACTGGCGGGAGGCAATGCCCAACCCCATGCTGGAGGTGCACTATGAGGAATTGGTGCGAAACCCAGAGGCCACGCAACAGGCGCTGTTTGCAGGCCTGGGGCTGCCACCTACCCCCACCTTAAAGGGCTCCGGGATGGACGCCAGCTGGCGCGTATTTCCCAGCCGCTCAATCGATGCAGTGGGCGCCATAAGCCCTGACCTGGTTGGTTTTGCGGATCGCTTCCGCAAGCAACTGGAGCCGCTGGCCAAAGCCTATACGGCGGAGACCGCACGCTGCGGACTCGCTGTAAAGGCCACAGGCGGCAAACCCGCAAGCGGCAAAAACTAAGACCAGCATTGCACCGCAGCCTATAGTCGACTAAAATAGTCAAGTATTTTCCGGCAGGTCAAGCACTATGTCCCAGGAACAGATTGAACACGCCATACGCAAGGAATATGCGGCCGGTTTCTCCACTGATATCGAGTCAGACACTCTGCCTCCTGGGCTGGATGAAGATACCGTCCGCTTTATTTCTGCACGCAAGAACGAACCGGAGTGGCTGCTCGCGTGGCGCCTGGAAGCGTATCGCGGCTGGCGGGAAATGGCCGAGCCACAGTGGGCCCATGTTCATTACCCGCCCGTACAGTTCGAGGAAATGTCCTATTTCTCTTCCCCCAAGGCAATGAAAGATCGCCCCCAGAGCCTGGACGAGGTCGACCCGCAGCTGATCGAAACCTATAACAAGCTGGGCATTCCCCTGCACGAGCAGGCAGCTCTGGCCGGCGTGGCGGTCGACGCAGTCTTTGACTCAGTCTCCGTCACTACCACCTTTCGGGAAAAGCTGTGGGAGGCCGGGGTCATCTTCTGCTCCATTTCAGAGGCAGTGAAGGACTACCCGGAACTGGTTAAAAAGTACCTGGGCAGCGTCGTCCCGCGCAAGGACAACTTCTATGCCGCGCTCAACAGCGCGGTATACAGTGACGGTTCCTTCGTCTACATCCCCAAGGGCGTGCGTTGCCCAATGGAGCTGTCGACCTACTTCCGCATCAACGAAGCCAAGACCGGCCAATTCGAGCGCACCCTGATCATCGCCGACGAAGGCAGCCACGTCAGCTACCTCGAAGGCTGCACCGCGCCCATGCGCGACGAGAACCAGCTCCATGCCGCGGTAGTGGAATTGATTGCGCTGGATGGTGCGGAGATCAAGTATTCCACGGTGCAGAACTGGTACCCCGGTGACGCCCAGGGCAAGGGCGGCATCTACAACTTTGTCACCAAGCGCGGTGTCGCCCACCGCGATGCCAAGATCTCCTGGACCCAGGTGGAAACGGGCTCGGCGATTACCTGGAAATATCCCAGCTGCATCCTGCGTGGCGACAACAGCATCGGCGAGTTTTACTCAGTGGCTCTCACCAACAATGCCCAGCAGGCCGACACCGGCACGAAGATGATACATCTGGGCAAAAATACCCGCTCCACCATCATTTCCAAAGGGATCTCCGCGGGCAACAGTTCCAATGCCTATCGCGGCCTGGTGCGCATGAGCCCGCGTGCCGAGGGCGCCCGCAACTATACCCAGTGCGACTCGCTGCTGATCGGTGATCGCAGCGCCGCCCACACCTTTCCCTACATCGAAAGCCGCAACCCGAGCGCAGTCGTGGAGCACGAGGCCACCACCTCCAAGGTCAGCGACGACCAGCTTTACCTGTGCCAACAGCGCGGCCTGGATGCGGAAAAAGCGGTATCCATGATCGTCAACGGCTTCTGCAAGGAAGTCTTCCGCGAGCTGCCCATGGAATTCGCCATGGAGGCCGGTAAACTGCTGGAAGTGAGCCTTGAAGGTTCAGTCGGCTAGACACAGACAACCGCGCGGCCCTGGCGCCGCGCCCCGGAGCACCAACCATGCTAAAGATCGACAACCTGCACGCCAGGGTTGAAACCGAGGATATTCTCAAGGGCCTCAATCTGGAGGTAAAACCCGGCGAGGTACACGCCATAATGGGCCCCAACGGTTCCGGCAAAAGCACTCTGGGCCACGTACTGGCCGGACGTCCTGGCTATAGCGCAACCGCCGGTTCTGCGCAGTTGCTGGGGCAGGACCTGCTGGCGCTGGATACCGAGGAGCGCGCCCATCTGGGTCTGTTCCTGGCCTTCCAGTACCCGGTGGAAATACCCGGCGTCAGCAATATGGAATTCCTCAAGGCTTCGGTCGACGCGGTGCGCGAACACCGCGGCGAAGCGGCGATCGACAGTGTCAGCTTCATGAAGCAGGCCCGGGAATCCTGCAAGACTGTCGATCTGGACCCGGCCTTCCTGAAACGCGGCGTGAACGAAGGGTTTTCCGGTGGCGAAAAGAAGCGCAACGAGCTGCTGCAGATGATGCTGCTGCAGCCAAAGCTGTGCATCATGGACGAGACCGATAGCGGCCTCGATATCGACGCCCTGCAGGTGGTCGCCAGCGCTATCAATGCCATGCGCAGCCCGGAGCGCAGCTTTATCCTCGTCACCCACTACCAACGGCTGCTTAACTTTATTGAGCCGGACTATGTGCACGTTCTCGCGGGCGGACGCATTGTCAAATCCGGCGACAAGTCACTGGCGCTGGAGCTTGAGGAGAAAGGCTACGCCTGGCTGGAGGACGTGGCCTGATGGTCGATTTCATGCAGCGAGCACTGGCAGCGGCACCCGCTGTAGCGCCGGCCTGGTTGCAGGACATCCAGGACCGCGGCCGCCTCGCCTGGAAAGGCACCCGTCTGCCCACCCGCAAGACCGAGGCCTGGAAGTACACCAGCCTGCAAGCCTTGCAGCAGTCCTTCGGCGTCCCCGGCCGCAACGCAGCCAAGGCCGATGTGTCGGACATCAATATGCCCAGGCTGGGCGGTCCGACCCTGGTGTTTACCGACGGCATGTACCGGGCTGAACTCTCCTCCACGGTCCTGCCCGCTGGTCTGACGCTGGTGCGTTTCGCCGACGCTGATGACGCCCAGGCGGAGCAGATCCGCGCCGCTCTCGGCAGCGCCCTGCTGCCGGGCCGCCATGTTTTTGCACCGCTGAATGAAGCCACCCTCGCCGACGGTGTTTTCCTGCAGATTGCAGCCAATGCGGTGATCGAGAAACCTGTTCACATCGCCTGGCTCACCAGCGGCCAGCACGAGGCCATCAGCATTACCCAGCGCCTGCTGGTCTGCGTCGGCAGCAACAGCCAGGCTACTGTGGTGGAGACCTTCGCCAATACCGCCACCGGCGGCACCGCCTTCACCAACGGAATCACCGAACTTTTGCTGGACCGTGGCGCCCGCCTGCATCACTACCGCCTGCACCTTGAGCAGGGTGGCGCCGTGCATATCGGCGGTGTCCACGCCCGTCTGCAAGCCGACAGCCTGTTGAGCGGATTCCACCTGGCCCTGGGCAGCGCGCTGAAGCGCATCGACCTGGTGGTGGACCACCAGGGACCGGGCGCCCACTGCGACCTCGACGGTATCTACCTGCCTCGCGGCACCGAGACCGTGGACTACCACACCTGTATTGAACACAGCGTCGCCAACTGCACCAGCAAGGAGCGCTTTCGCGGCATTATCGGCGACGAGGCCACCGCCATCTTCAATGGCCGCATCCACATCCACCCGGATGCGCAGAAAACCCGGGCCGAACTCAGCAACAGGAACCTGCTGACCAGCAATAAGGCCGAGATCAATACCAAGCCGGAGCTGGAAATCTACGCTGACGACGTGCAGTGCGCCCACGGCGCCACGGTGGCGCAGCTGGATCCGCTCAGCCTGCACTACCTGCGTACTCGCGGCGTACCGAAGGATGAAGCCGAGGTCATGCTCAGCTACGGCTTTATCAACGAGCTGGTGGAAGCGGTGGCGGAACCCGGACTGCAGGAATTCCTGAAGCCGCTGCTGGCCAACCGGTTTGCCCGCGAAGCCCGGCTGGCGAGGCACATCCTGTGACCTCCCCGGCCGCTGTCACCCGTCCCGCGTTCGACCCGGCCGCCATCCGCAGGGACTTTCCGATCCTGCGGCAGCAGGTCAACGGCCAGCCGCTGGTCTACCTGGACAACGCCGCTACCACCCAGAAGCCGGAGGTGGTAATCGAGGCCATCAGCAACTATTACCGCCACGACAATGCCAATGTACATCGGGGCGCCCACACTCTCAGCGACAGGGCCACCGTCGCCTTCGAGAATGCCCGCGCAACCGTGGCCCGGTTTATCAATAGTCCGACGCCAGCGCAGCTCATCTGGGTCCGCGGCACCACGGAAGCGATCAACCTGGTGGCCCACAGCTGGGGCCGAAGCACGCTGCAGGCCGGCGACCGTATCCTGGTTTCCTACCTGGAGCATCATTCCAACATCGTTCCCTGGCAGCTGATTGCTGCGGCGACCGGTGCCGAGGTGGTCCCAATCCCCATTACGGCCGACGGCGACATTGACCTGGAAGCGCTTGCCGGGCTGTTGGACAAGCGGGTCAAGCTGGTTGCCGTCAACCATGTCTCCAACGCCCTTGGTACCATCAATCCGGTGGCCGAGATTACCCGCATGGCCCATGCCGTGGGGGCGGTGGCGATGGTCGATGGGGCCCAGGCCACGGCGCACATGGCGGTGGACGTACAGGCTATCGGCTGCGACTTCTATGCGTTTTCAGGCCACAAACTGTTCGGCCCCACGGGCATTGGCGTGCTCTGGGGCAGGGAATCGTTGCTGGACGCCATGCCGCCCCTGTTCGGTGGTGGCGAAATGATCGAGACCGTGAGCTTCAGCGGCAGCACCTGGAACACCCTGCCGTTCAAATTCGAAGCGGGTACGCCCAATATCGCCGGTGCCATTGGCATGGCGGCCGCCATTGACTACCTCGCCACCCAGGATGTGGCAGCGGCATCCCGGCACGAAGTGGCACTGCTGGAGCAGTCCATCGCGCTGGGTGCGGAAGTCAGAGGGTTGCGGCGAATCGGTAATCCTGCCCAGTCCGTCGGTATCTTCAGCTTCGTGATTGACGGCATTCACCCCTCTGATCTGGGCATGCTGCTGGATCAGCAGGGCATCGCGGTGCGCACCGGGCACCACTGTACCCAGCCACTGATGGAGCACTACCAGCTGCCCGGGACCGCGCGCGCTTCCTATTCCCTGTACAATACTGCCGAGGATGTCGAGCGGCTGTTCGCCGGCATTCACAAGGCAAAACGCCTCTTTGGCTAAAAGGTTGATCCATGAGCGTAGAGACTTTTGACGTTACCACCGATGCCCTGCAGGTTACCCCCGCAGCGGCGGCCCATCTGAAGAAGCAGCTGGCACTGTCCGGTAAGCACGCGGTACGCATCAGCGTGAAAGAAAGTGGCTGCACCGGCTTCATGTATGTGCTGGACGAAGTGGAACAGGGAGAGACGGGCGACCTCCAGTTGCATCCCGAGGACGGCCTCGATGTGTACGTCGACACCGGCTCCCTGAAGGTGCTCAAGGGTACCCGGGTTGACTTCGAAAAGGAGGGCCTGAACCGCACCCTCAAATTCCACAATCCCAATGTCACCGCCGCCTGTGGCTGCGGCGAAAGTTTCAGCATCAGCTGAACCGGACGGAGCCCGCATGAACGCCCAGGAACGAACCCTGCTGACCACACAGCGTGAATGCCCCGGCCGGCTGGTACCGGTGGGCGACCCGGTCACGATCCCCGCGCACACCTTTGTCACCCTGACCCAGGCCCTGGGTGGCAACTACACCGTGATTTACAACGGCAACATGGTGCGGGTGGATGGCACCGATGCCGATGCCCTGGGTTTGACCGCGCAGACCCTGGAGTTCGAGACCCGGACAGATGGCCTGGTCCATGATGACCAGGTCTGGGATGCGCTGCGTACGGTGTTCGACCCCGAAGTGCCCGTGAACCTGGTCGACCTGGGCCTGATCTACAGCGTCGACATCGACCAGGGCGCGGGCAAGGTCAGCATCCGCATGACCCTGACAGCGCCCGGCTGCGGCATGGGGCCGGTCCTGGTAGGCGACGTCGAATACCGTGTGGCGCAGGTTCCCAATGTCCGCGAGGTGGCTGTAGAACTGGTATTTGATCCGCCCTGGAGCCGCGACATGATGTCTGAAGAAGCACAGCTCGAAACGGGCATGTTTTACTAGGGAGCACACTCAACCGTGCCTGACTCAGCGGCCAGCAATCCCTTTGGCCACAATATCACCAGCGACGACATCGTCGACGCCCTGTCGTTTTTCGACGACTGGGAAGATCGCTACAAGTACATCATCGATCTCGGCAGGGAGCTGCCATCCATGCCCGAAGACCTGCATACGGAAGAGCGCAAGATCCGCGGTTGCCAGAGCCAGGTGTGGATAGATACCCGCCTGGAAGACGGGCGCCTGCACATGTCGGTAGACAGCGACGCTTTCATAGTCAAGGGCCTGCTGGGGGTGGTGCTCGCCGCCTACAACGGCAAAACGCCAGCGGAGGTGCTGGCGTTTGATATCGATAGCTACTTTGAGCAACTGGATTTGCTGAATCACCTCTCCCCCACCCGAGGCAATGGGCTGCGGGCCATGGTCGCCCGCATCCGCGAGATCGCTGCAGCGGCCAG
>JBGTGB010000313.1:0-5021 GCA_041746975.1 Haliea sp.
TCCACCGATTCAATGCAATTTTTTAGATAGATACCACGGTTGAAGGAGAAAACGCAGAAGGTGAGCCCTGGTCCTGAGACTTGCTGTGCAGTCATACTTCTGCCCGCTGTTGGATCATGTCAGTAATACGCTGTGCCGCTCGATCGTCCAGCCAGTTCCGCTGCCTGTTACTGTGCGAGTGCAGGGTGATGAATTGGGTGTCTTGGTCATCGAGGTGTTGCTGGAGAAGGTGCAGCCACGATTCGGGAGCGCCCTTGGCATAGATATAGCGCAGATGGGAGCTGTCACGCCAGTTTACCGCATTGTCTTCAGAGTACCGCCGCGCCAGATATGCCTTGTACATGGCAAATTCGGATAGATGTCGCGGCGGGCCGGCGAGCAGTACCTGCCACCAGGGCTTCTGATAGCGGCTCTCCAAACCCGTCATCATCTGCCGCAAGGTTTCCAGGTGAATCGGGAAGGGCGTGTCGAAGAAGGCGTTGACCTGGCCATCCCGTTCCGGCAAGGAGCCCATAACATTCTGCGCATGGTCGATCCAGTGGCGCTCCTTATTGGTCAACTGCGCACGGGGTTTCCAGCGTGAGTAGCATTCAACCACAGGCTCGCCGGACACCAGCTTGGCCGTGCTCGCCGCGGGCGTCGCGATAACATCAGAGTCAATAATGATCGCATAGTCACTGCTGCACTGGGCGGCGATCATCAGCTTGCTGATCTGCTGCATGTGCCAGCCAGTAAAATTCGGCCAACCAGGGAAACCGAGGTGGCGGCTCAAGCTACCGGCGAGGCGGCTCGCGTGTCGGCCGAGCTGGTCACCGACCCGTCTGGCGTGAACCCTTTGCGCCTCCAATGACTCCGGAAGCACGCTGGCCGTAGATACCATGCTCAGCTGGCCGTGAGCTAGATGACTGAAGTGGTGGAGATCCTCGGTCTGGATCACCACGTGATGAGGCACCTGGGCGAGACCTGATGCCGCAATCGAAGCTCTCTGGATAGCGAACTGCTTGAGGTCGCCGAACCAGGTTGCTGTCACCAGAGCACATGAATTGGCCATGTAGTTCGCCGCTAATCGCCCCCCATGCGGGATTTAAACACGCGGATATTTTTCCGCCAGATGCTCCAGGAACTGGTTTTGGCGTAACGCCCCTTGGCCTGGTGACGTATTCGGTACACCCCGGGAAGATCAATAGGGACTCCGTTCGAGCCCAGCAACCAGCGGAAAACCCGGTCCTCATGACACTTCGCGAAATGGTCGCTCAGTGCCGGCTCCTGGAACACGGCGACACTGTCGCAGTACCCCAGAGCGCGACACACGTCACCATGAGTGATCTGCAGCGGGCCCTTGGCCTTGTTCCGCGTTTTGGGCTTGAATAGTGTTTCGTCTATGTCAATTACTCTGGGAGCGGATTTACCGGCGCTCAGAACAGAATGATCTTCATCCAGCAGACCGGTGGTGTTTTCAACGGCCGGATAAACCAGTATGTCCTGACGCCCTTGCAGCGCCTCGGAGAGCATATCCAGGCAGCTATTTCTGAACATAAGGTCGCAGTCGGTGAACCAGACCCAATCGCAGGTAGTGGCCTTGGCAGCACGGTTCCTCCCGATTGATCGGCGAAACAGCTCCGCCCTGGAGAGGGCTTGCCAGTTCCAGCTGACGTTGTCGATGCCCAGCGCGGCAAAATAGTCGAGCAGAGCCACCGTGTCCCGGTCCTCGGGGCAGTAGAACACTGTCATGGTGACTTTGATGCTTTTTGGGTTGAACAATACAAGCGAGCTGAGTTGATAGATCAGCAGATGCGAATATTGCCAACAATGAGAGACGATCTCCAGGCTCAACGGACCGCGTCGGGCGCAGATCTCCACGGCCGCAGGCTGGCGCTCCCGAAACATGGTCGGGGATAGATATCCACTCGCCGCAAATCGGAAAAAGCCAATTTTCAGGTCATACAGCATCGACATCATTGGTGTCACTGCGGCACGCTATAGTGTTTGAACCATTTAACCCACCGCTCCAACCCCTCTTCCAGGGTCACCTTGCGCTCGTAACCGATAGCCTGTCTGATTTTTCCCAGATCGGCGCAGGTTTGTAGTACATCGCCAGGTTGATGGGGCAGGAATTCACAGCGCGCGTCTTTGCCCAGCAGTTCCTCCAGTATAGCGACGACCCGCATGATCGGTTCGGGATTTTGCCCGCCGATATTGAATACTGTGGATAGGGTATCAGTTTCTCTCCCGGAGTCACTGCTGGCTTCGGCGCTGTCTACCAGGCTCGATTCCGTCTTACCGCTCAGGGAATAATTGCACAGTGCCGCAACAGTGCCATCAATGATGTCGTCGATATAGGTGAAGTCTCGGGTCATATTGCCATGGTTAAAGATACTGATCGGCGCGCCAGTCTCGATCGCCTGGGTGAATCGCCAGATCGACATGTCGGGACGACCCCACGGACCATAAACTGTAAAGTACCTCAGGCCGGTCGCACGCAGACCATACAGGTGGCTGTAGCTGTGCGCCATCAATTCATTGGATTTTTTGGTAGCGGCATACAAGCTCAGCGGATGATTGGTGTCGTCTTCTTCCTGGAACGGAATAGTCGCGCTGTCACCATACACACTGGAGCTGCTAGCATACACCAGGTGTTCCACGGCACCCGCCCGACAAGCCTCAAGGATAGACAGGAATCCGTCGAGATTGGCTTTGGCATAGGCCCAGGGGTTGTCTATCGAATACCGTACTCCGGGCTGGGCAGCGAGGTGCAGCACCCGCGCCGGCTTGACACGTTGAAACAGATCCAGCATGTCGGAACCGCGTTCGACGTGAGCATGCTGGAAATGAAAGCGAGGGCAGACTTGCAGATGCGCCAAGCGAGCCGCTTTGAGTGCAGGGTCGTAGTAGGCATTCAGATTGTCGACCCCAACGACCTCGTACCCCTCCTCCAGCAACCTGTTAGCGGCGTGAAAGCCGATGAAGCCGGCGCTACCGGTGACCAGAATCGTCATGCGGTTTCGCTGCTTTTTTCAAGCGGTGATTTTGCGCAGAATATCGAGGATGGCGTCCCGCTCCAGCAACTTCGGCACCGGGTAGCCCTCGCACTCCTTGAAAGCCAGGTCGGCCAGGTAATCGTAGTCCTCAGCGCGAATCTTGTCGGAGGTCTCTGGAATACCGACGTCCGCACGCAACTGCACCACCGCGGCAATAAACTTGCCCGCAAGCGCGTCGCGGGGCTCGCCGGGCGTGCCTGCCTCCGCCAGCAGCGCCAGTTCCGCCAGCGCCTCGCCGGCCTCAGCCCGACAATATTCAAGCACATGGGGCAGTACCAGGGCATTGGCGAGGCCGTGGGGAATACCGTACTTGCCGCCGATCTGGTGGGCGATGGCGTGCACATTACCGACATTGACCTGGTTGATGGCGATACCGGCGTAATAGGCCGCCAGGGCCATGGCGTCGCGGGCGTCCCGATTGCCACCGTCCGCGACAGCATCGCGCAGGTGCTGGAAGATCAGCCGGGTCGCCATGGCCGCGTGCTCCTTGCGGGTCCCCCGGTCCCACACGCAGATATAGGCTTCGATGGCGTGGGTCAGGGCATCAATGCCGGTGGCGGCGGTAATCGATGCGGGCATGCCCAGCATCAGGTCTGAATCCAGCGCCACCGCCGCCGGCAGCAGGGTGGCGCCGGATATCACGCCTTTCTCGTGGCTTGCACTATCGGAAATCACGGCGCCCATGGTGGCTTCGGAGCCTGTTCCGGAGGTCGTCGGGATGGCATAGAGCCTGGGCACCTCGTGCTTGACCTTGCCGAAGCCCACCCAGGTTTTCGGGTCTGCGTCACTGGTGGCGGAGGCGGCGATGATCTTCGCCGCGTCAATGGACGAGCCACCGCCGATGGCCAGTACCGCCTCGCAACCGTGCTCCAGCATCAGCTTGCGCCCGGCCGCCACCTGATCATAGGTGGGGTTAGGCTCGACGCCGTCGAAAATCACTATCTCTACCCCTGTGCCCGCCAGAGCGGCGGTAGCCTGATCGACGATGCCAAGGTCCCGCAGGGGCTTGTCGGTCACCAGCAGCAACTTGCGCACCCCTGTGCGGGTGATGTGCCGGCACAGTTCAGCGGAGCTGCCGCTACCGGTGTAAGCCATGTAGGCGGGACTCCCAGCGAGTCCGGCCAGGGACTTCATCAGGAACAGGGTAAAGGCGTGCTTGAACGTGCGCAGGGACATCAGGGGCTCCGTTATGGGCATTTATATTTATCAAGTGAATCGAGCGAAACAGTATGGGCAAATCAGCCCGGGGAAACCATACCCATATGGTGGGACTCCTCGGCAACTATCACCGAGTCGCGGCCAGCGTCCTTGGCCTGATACAGGGCCCGGTCGGCGCGCATCAACAAAGCTTCCGTGCTCTCATCATCGCCGAAGGCGGCGATGCCAAAGCTGGCTGAAAGCAGGATTTGCTGGCCGTTTTCCACCATGGGATGTGCCAGCAGCGCGTGGCGTACCCGGGACACCATCCTTTCCGCATCCTCGGCACTGGACTCACCCATGACGATGGCGAACTCCTCCCCGCCGATGCGGCCCACGCAGTCTTCCTCGCGCACACTATCCCGGAGAGCCTGCGCAAAATATGCCAGGGCGCGGTCACCGACACCGTGGCCGTAGCGGTCATTGACCCGTTTAAAGAAGTCGATGTCGGCAAGCACCATCGCCAGCGGGCGCTTGTGCCGTCGGGCCTGGGCCAGCAGCTGGTTCGCGGCCTGGAGGAAGCCACGGCGGTTGCTGACGCCGGTGAGCTGATCGGTGATCGCCTGCAGTCGGAGCTTGTTGGAGAGATCCGTTGCCAGCAGGAAAATCACCGCAACCCCCATGGCCACAAAGAAGGTCGGCATCAGGGCAAAGTTGACCAGGTTATAGGCCCGCCCCAGCTCCGGCGAGGCAACCTCGCCAAACTGCAGGGCGATGCCTGCCGCCAGACCCTGGGCCAGCCCGAACAGCCCGTGAATGACTGCGGCAACCCGCTGGGCCAGCACC
>JBGTGB010000314.1:0-1998 GCA_041746975.1 Haliea sp.
GCGCGACCTGCGTCTGCTGGGCGCCCTGCTGGTGGCGGCCGAGGCCGGCGGCAGCGCGGCGGCCTGTCTCGACACCACGGTGGAGTATCTCAAGACCCGCAAGCAGTTCGGCAAGCTGATCGGTTCCTATCAGGCCCTGAAGCACCCCTGCGTCGACATCCTGATCGGCATCGACTCAAGCCGCTCATTCGTTTATCACGCCGCGACTTTGCTCACCGGGGGCGCCCTCGATCGCGATGCCGAGATTGCCTGTCGCATGGCCAAGGCCCAGGCCACTGAGACCCTCAAGTACGCAGGTGATCGCGCGATCCAGTTTCACGGCGGCATGGGTTTTACCTGGGAGTGCGACGCCCAGCTCTATGTGCGTCGGGCCCAATGGACCCAGCAGGCCTTCGGCGATGCCCAGCATCACCGCAAATGGCTGGCTCACTTGCTGCTGGATCCATGAGGCTGATGACGTCCACCGTCGGCGTCGCTGCGTATAAACGGGTATGAGTAAAAAATCATCCACTATTCGTCAGGGCAGTTTCGGGCGCGGCTTGTCTGTGTCCCTGGCGGGGTTGCGCGCGGGCGGCGCCTTTGCCATCGACAGCGCCCTGCAGCGCCTGCGCCCCGGCGGGCAGGAGGAGTCGACGGAAGATTCCCCCTTTATCCGCCGGGAGGCGCGTCGCTTTGTCGCCGAGCTGGGGCGGCTCAAGGGCACCTACGTCAAGATCGGCCAGATGTTCGCCTTGCTGGGGGAACATTTCCTGCCCCGGGCCCTGACCGAGGCCCTGCATGAACTGGACGCCGAGACCGAGCCGCTGCCCTGGGATGAGATAGAGCCCCATTTGCGGGCCAGTCTCGGCGAGTGCCTGTTGGAGCTTGAGGTGGAGCAGGAAGCGCTGGCGGCGGCCTCCCTGGCCCAGGTCCACCGCGCCACCGTTAGGGCGAGCGGGGAGCAGATCTGCCTGAAAGTGCAGTATCCCGGCCTGCGCGAAGTCATCGACAGTGACTTCGATGCGGTGGTGCGCATGCTGCTGCTGGCGCGCTGGGTCAAGGCCGGCCGCGAGCTTGACGCCTGGTTGGAGTCCATGCGCACACACCTGCACCAGGAAATCGACTACCGGCACGAGGCGCTGATGGGCGACACCATGGCGGAGCTGGTGGCGCGTGATACCAGAACGCCCGGGGGCAGCCCTTACCATGTCCCCCGCCGCTTTCCGCGCTATTGCAGCGACGATGTCCTGGCCCTGGAGTATATCGAAGGCCTGCGGGTCAACCACCCGCAGGTGGCCGCCCTGTCCCAGCGCCGCCGCAATGCCCTGGGCCGCAGCATGCTGGAGCTGTTTTTCTATGAACTCTACCGCTGGGGTGTGCTGCAGACCGATCCCAATTTCGGCAACTATCTGATCCGCAGCGGCTCGCGCAAGGATGAGTTGGTGCTGCTGGACTTTGGCTCCACCCTCAGCTGTGAGCAGACGTTTTTACGCCACCTCGGCAACGCCATCGCCGCCGGTCAGGAACAGGACCGGGAAGCCCTGCTGCAGGGCCTGGTGGGGTTGGGGTGCCTGGACGCCGACAGCAGCGCCCACGCGCGGGAATCCTTTATCGATTTCTGCCTCGGCCTGCTGGAACCGCTGCGGCCTCCGGCGGAGCTGCCAGGGGAGTATCTCAATGCCAGGGGAGAATACCGCTGGGGCAAGTCCGGCCTGCTGCGACGCGCGGGCAAGGCGGCGGCCAGCTCCGCAGCTTCGCTGGATTTTGCCACTCCGACCCGGGATTTTGCCCTTATTGCACGCAAGCTGACCGGCGTGTTTACTTTTATTGCGGTGCTGGACGCAGAGTTTAACGCTCACGACCTGGTGCGTCGGCATATCCGGTATTGGCGGGAGAGTAGCGAATGAGCGAATCGTTCGACACCAGTGCGGTGCCGGCCGGACGCCTGCGGCGGCTGGCCGGGATGGCACGGCTGGCCGGTGGCGTCGCCGGCGGTATGCTGGCGGAAGGTGAGCGCCA
>JBGTGB010000315.1:0-5144 GCA_041746975.1 Haliea sp.
CAGCAGCACCGCCGCGGCCGTGAGCCAGAGCACTGGTCGCGAACGACTGCGTTTAAGCCCCTCCTCTCCCATGACCTCGGCGGCAGCAATCACCAGCATATCCCGGTCCGCGCGGGCGCGGTTGCGGCCGTAGGTGCCCAACAGGATGCGATCACAGAGGACATTAATCAGGCGCGGAATACCCCGCGTGGTCCGATGGATACCGCGCACCACATCGGCGGGAAACAGCTCGCGCCCCGGCGCCAGCCCGGCCACCTGCAGCCGGTGGCGGATGTAGGCGCCGGTTTCTTCCGGGCTCAAGGGCGCCAGGTTGTAGCGGGCCGTGATTCGCTGATTGAGCTGGCGTAATTCCGGGCGCTGGAGTAGCTGGGCCAATTCCGGCTGGCCGATGAGTATGATCTGCAGCAGCTTTTCGCTGTTGGTCTCCAGGTTCGTTAACAGGCGGATCTGTTCCAGCACTTCGAAATCAAGGTGCTGGGCCTCGTCGATCATCAGTACCGTCTTGCGCCCGTCCGCGTGATTCTGCAGGAGAAAACGATGCAGGCTGTCGGTGAGGGTTTTCAACGTGGGCTGCTTGCCGTCGTAGCTTATCTCCAGTTCATCGCAGACTGTCGCCAGCAACTCCAGTGCGTTCAAAGCGGGGTTCAGGATGATTGCAACGTCCGTTGCCGGTGGCAGCTGTTCGAGCAGGCAGCGATTGATGGTAGTCTTGCCCGTGCCGACCTCGCCGGTCAGCAGGATAAAGCCACCGCCGGCACCGACCCCATAGAGCAAGTGGGCAAGGGCGTCCCGGTGCCGGGGGCTCATAAACAAATAGCGCGGGTTTACCGCGATGGAGAAGGGTGCTTCGTTGAGGCCAAAATACTGGTGGTACATCTGCTACCGCGCTGCCCTTGCCCCGAAATCAGGCTGCCATTATGCCCAAGGCAGCCAAGGGGCGCCATGCCGCGGGCAGCGGCCATGGCCTGCCGTTGACCCCAGCCCTTGCGCAGCGTTCATTAGGCCTGAGCAACAGCAACCATTATCGGGGAGAGCCGCCATCCGTAGCCTGCGTCAAGTCAAATCCATCTCTCGCCACCGCCTGGCCGCGCTCTGCGGCGGTCTGCTGCTCTCACTCTTCGCCAGCCAGGGCTGGGCCTCTGCTGATGGCGCTATCGCCATGCCGGACCGACACTCGGCGACCACAGCGGCGCAGGTGCTGGAGGAAGGTGGCAACGCGGTTGATGCTGCAATAGCCGCAGTGTTCGTGCTCGCGGTCACTTACCCGGAGGCGGGCAACATCGGTGGCGGTGGTTTTATGCTCAGCGTGGTAGATGGGGAGGCGCGGTTTCTCGACTTCCGGGAAATAGCACCACTGGCCGCAAGCCGCGATATGTATCTCGACGCGGACGGCGAATTCCTGCAGCGGGCGTCGCTCATTGGCGGACTCGCCTCCGGGGTGCCTGGCACCGTGCGCGGCATGCAGCTGGCGCACGCACGCTATGGCAGCTTGCCCTGGAGCGAGCTGCTACAGCCGGCCATCGCGTTGGCGCGCGAAGGTTTCACAGTGCCGGAGGATCTCGCGGCAATGGCAGGCGACAAGGTGGATGAGATCGCGGGCGACACCAATTTCGCAGCCCACTTCGGCGACCTGCGCGCCGGTGAACTGTTCCCGCAAACCGCACTGGCAGCGACGCTTGAGCGTATCGCTGCTGACCCCGAGGACTTCTACCAGGGCGAAACCGCGCGGCTGTTGGTGGCGCAGATGAAGCGCAGTGGCGGCCTGATTACGCTGCAGGACCTCGCCAACTACCGGGCACAGTGGCGTGAGCCTCTACAGCTGCAGTGGCGCGACTTTACCGTGCTGTCCGCCCCGCCCCCCAGCTCCGGCGGCATCGCCCTGCTGCAGCTGCTGGCGCTGCGCGACGCGGTGGCACCTGCCCTGGCGGGCCTGGAACACAACTCGGCGCCCTATATCCACCTGCTCGCGGAATTGAAGAAACGTGCTTTCGCGGACCGCGCCGCGTACCTGGGTGACCCGGACCATGTGGACGTACCCGTCGCCGCGCTGCTGGCCCCGGACTATCTCGCGGCGCGCGCCAAGGGCATTGACCCGGCGCGCATCTCCAGTCCGGCCGCTGTTCCACCCGGTCTGGACTCACCCGATACCACTCACTTCTCTATTCTCGATGGCGACGGTAACAGCGTGGCCCTGACCTACACCCTGAACTGGAGCTTCGGCTCTGCAGTAGTGGTAGAAGGAGCCGGCTTTCTGCTCAACAATGAAATGGACGACTTCTCGGCAAAGCCTGGGGTACCCAATGCATTCGGGGTGATCGGCAATGAACGCAACGCCATTGCCCCCGGCAAGCGGATGCTGTCATCCATGACCCCAACCATTCTGCTGGAGAATGGCAGGCCCGCACTGGTGATTGGCACGCCCGGGGGCAGCACCATCTTCACTTCGGTGTTCCAGGTGATTCTTAATCTGTACGACTTCGGCATGCCCCTGCAGGCCGCGGTGGACGCCACCCGCCTTCACCACCAATTGCCTGAGGCCTACCTGCTGCGCCACGACCGACGCCCGATTGACGCAGGCGTAGGTCAGGTGCTGGAAGAAATGGGATACGTAGTGGAGCCCAACGCCTGGGGAGACCTCGGTGATGTGCAGGCCATACAAGTGACAGAGAACGGCGTAGAGGCGGCTGCCGACAGTCGCGGCAGGGGTGTTGCTCAGCGGGTCAGCCGCAGCCCCAGAGCGGAATAGGTCAGGGGCACTTGTAGACGCTGTACTCGCCGGTGCCCTCTCGGATCGATTCGCGCACTATGCTGTTGCCACCCATGCCAAAGGCGCGATCGCGGGCGAGATTATCCAGTTCCACGCGCACCTTGTTCTCGCCCCGTTCGATACCCGCCACTTTCCAGGCCACGGTGGTCGACACATTGCCGAGGCGCTGGCAGTTGCCAATGGCGCCGGCCTCGACCAGCGCCACCGCCCGCGCATCGTCGGGAATCTTGACCCAGGTGCAAGCCGGAAGTGCCAGCGTGATTGCGGCCAGCGTGGCCGCCTTGAAGACAGTAAAGCTACTCATGTCATTCCCCTGAAGCTACTCACAAAAGCTTATCACAGGCTGGCGGCACCAACATACCCGGGACCGCGGACAACGCGTCCCGGCTTGGCGCCCGTGTGGACACCATCGGCCAGCACCTGCTCACCATTAACAAATACGTGGCGGACACCGGTAGCCAACTGGTGCGGCTCAAGATAGGTGGCGTGGTCCTGAATAGTTTCAGGATCAAAGATTACGATATCTGCATGGTATCCCGCTGCCAGCATTCCCCGGTCGGAAAGACCAAGATTGCTCGCCGGCAACGAGGTCAACCGACGCACCGCCTCCTGCAGCGGAATCACCCCCTCATCGCGCACGTACTTGCCCAACAGGCGGGCGAAGGTGCCGTAGGCACGGGGGTGGGTGCTGCTTTTCAGGAAGGCACCCTCCGGCGCAAGTGCCGATGCATCGGACTGAAAGCTCATCCAGGGCTGGGCAATCTGCTTGGCCAGATTCTCCTCCGACATCATGAAGTAGACCGCATCGACGCGGCTGTTATCCTCGATCACCAGGTCGATCATGGTCTCGGCCGGACTGCTGTCGCGCAGTGCGGCAACTTCGGTGAGGGTCTTGCCCGTAAGCGGTTTCAGCGCTTCGCTGCGAAAGCCCACCAGCAGGACATTGTCGGCACCGCCTGACGCCAGGTAGATATTTTCCCAGGCGTCCGTCGGCGTCTCGATCTCCTCCAGCACCCGGGCGCGAATCTCGGGATCCTGCAGGCGTGCCACCCAGGCATCGAAACCGCCCTCCTGCACCCAGGGTGGCATGGCCGCGTTCAGCCCCGTCGAACCGGCGGTGTAGGTATACATATTGGCGCGAATGTCGACGCCCTCCGCTCGGGCAGTGTTGATCCGCTCAATGACCTGATCCATTTTATCCCAGTTTTCCTTGCCCGCCGCCTTCAGATGATAGATTTCCACAGGAGCGCCGGTGGCATCGGCAATGGCCAGCACCTCATCCACAGCCTCCAGCAGACGGTTGCCCTCGGAGCGCATGTGGGTAATGTAGGAACCACCATATTCTGCGGCTACCTCCATCAGGGCAATCAATTCACTGGTGTCTGCGTAAAACGCGGGCATGTAGATGAGCGAGGAGCCGACGCCCATGGCGCCCTCCTCCATGGCCAGCGCCACATCCTCGCGCATGCCCTGCAACTCGGCAGCGGTCGGTGCCCGGTCCTCGTAGCCGACATGCTTGATCCGCAGGGTAGTGGCGCCGACGAAGGACGCGACATTGGGCGACACGCCGCGGCGCTCGAGAAACTCCAGGTACTCGCCGAGAGTGGTCCACTCAATGTCGTAGCGGAAGTCCGTTTGCCGCTGGCGGTCCTCGATTTTCATCGCCTCGCTGAGCGGGCCCATGGACCAGCCCTCCCCGAACACCTCCAGGGTTACGCCCTGAGTGATGTCAGACAGGCCGCGCCCGTCCTCGATCAGGGTCTCGGTGCCCCAACTCAGCATGTTGATAAAGCCGGGGGCGACCGCCAGGCCCCCGGCATCCAGCCTGCGCTCAGCAACCGCATCCTCAAGCTCACCCATGGCGACGATACGATCACCATTGATGGCAACGCGGGTACGAACAGCCGACGACCCCGATCCATCGTAGACCAGGCCGTTTTCGATGATGAGATCGTAGCGAGTTGCAGGCTCAGCCGGCGCCTGCTGACGCTCGCTGCACCCCGCGACCAGCACTAGCGCCAGCAGGCTGGTAAAAAGTCTTGTGGAGAACGACATGAGCGGTTTCCTTGTGCAGATGGTTAATCCTGTTGCAAGGAAAGTAGCACAAGAGTGTTGTTGCAACAACACTTGCGAACTAGATGCCCTGCTCGACGCGCACGCGCTCAACGTGATCTTTGAGCTTGTCCAGCAGGCGACAGAGCTCGGCTTTTTCCCGGCCACTGAGAACGTCGGTGAACATTTCCGCCTGCTGGATAAACACCGGGTAGATGCGATCCACCAGTTTGCGCCCTTTCTGGGTCAGCCAGATATACGGACTGTTCTTGTGCGCATGATTGGGAATTCTGCCGACCAGCCCGTCGCGCTCCAAACCCGTGAT
>JBGTGB010000316.1:0-36147 GCA_041746975.1 Haliea sp.
ACCGGTGGCACCCTCGCGCACCATCGCCGCGGTCAACTACTTCGGCGCCGTCGACATGGCCACCGGGCTGCAGGATCTGCTGGGCAAGCGCCGGGGTACGGTGTTGCTGGTAAGCTCCAACTCGGCGCCCATGACCGAGACGTCCCATCCCCTGGTGCAGGCATTCCTCGCTGGCGATGAGGCGGCGGCGCTGGCCGTCGCCGCCGCCGAGCAGGGGCAGACAGTCTATTCCGGCTCCAAGTGTGCGCTGGTGCTTTGGATGCGCCGCAACGTGGTGGCCTGGGCCAAGTCCGGTGTGCGCCTCAATGCGGTGGCGCCGGGAATCACCCTGACCCCCCTGACGGAGCAGGTATTCAAGGATCCGGAATATAGTGAAGCGATGCGTCAATTCAGCGCCAGCGTGCCCTGGGGAGAGGCTGCGCAGCCAGACCAGATCGCCAACGTTATGCGCTTCATGCTCAGCGATGAAGCTGACTTCGTCTGTGGTTCGGTGTTCTTTGTCGACGGCGGCTCGGATGCCATGCTGCGCAGCGACGGTTTCTGATCAGCCGCCAGTCGCCTCGGCGTCGCGAATGACCGCGGCGATCTCCGCACTGAGTGCCTGCAGCAGCTTGCTGTAGGCCCCCGCCGCGTCCGCAGCCTGCCAGTCGGGACCCGGCAGCGGCTGCGACAAGCGGCTGATCCGCCGCTCCAGCGTGCCTGGCTCACCCGGGCGTGACACCCTCCACTCCACGACCAGTTCCGCCGCCTGGCCGGCGGCATCCAGGGACAGTACCCAGAGCTGCACGGCATAGGCGGGTGCATCCGCTCGCTGCCAAGGATGGGGCCGGATATTCTGGGTTCCCAGTTCCGCCGCCAGGTTCAGCCCGAGCACGCGCTGGATACCATTCGCGAGTGGCTCTGCCCAGCGTTCGAAGTTGGCGATGTGCAGCTGGTTGCTGCCGCGGCTGTAGACCAGGCTGTTCCGGTTCAGGTATTCCGGAATCTCGATCGGGCCGATACCGAGGGAGGGGGAGTGGCCGCTGGCCAGCGCCCGGTTCTCTGCGCTCAGCAGGTAAAAATTATGCTGCGGCGAGCTGCCACAGGCCACCAGCAGCAGGGCCAGAGTTGCACAACACAGCAGGCGAATCGGGGTCATGGCGTGTCCTCATTCTTACCCCGGAGCAGGGATTCCGGCTGCTCCTCGATAGTCTTGGCCAGTAGCTGTAGGGCGCGCCCGGCCATCGCCAGCTCTCGCAGGGCCTGGTTGAGCTGGTAGGTTGTGGCAGAGTCCGGTGCCACCAGGCCGTCAATCTCGGTCATGGTTTTCTCGAACGCGGCCGCTGCGGCCTGGAGGGTCGCAAGATTCTGGTCCAGCATGCTGTTGAGCGCCGGCAGCGCTTCGCTGGCCTGCTTGACCAGCTGGTCGGTGCTGGCCAGTACCTGCGCCACGCCGGGGCTGGCGCTGGCTACCGCTGTCTGCAGCTCGGCTGTCAGAGTCTGCACTCCCGCCAGAGTCTTGCCGAGTTCCTGCGGCAGCTGGCGGAACTCCTCCTGACCGATGAACTGGTCAATGCTCGAGGCAATACTCTGCACATCGGCGGCAATCTGGGCGATGTCCAGGGATTCGATCTGGCGGGTGAACCTCTCCAGCCCGGTGGGAATGGTGGGAATCTGGGTGTGCTCGCTGTCGATCCTGGCCAGCAGCACCGGTGTATCCGGGTGAAAGTCCAGTTGTATGTATAACAGCCCGGTCAACAGGCTCTGCACGTTGAGCTGGGCGCGCAGACCGCGAGCGATGAGGTCGTCGATCATTTCCTCCGAGGCACGGCGGTTGCTCTGCACATTGGCGCTGGACACATCAGCCTCCACCAGCATGATCAGGTTGGCGGTGTCGCTGTCGAGGATCAGGTTGATTCCGGTCACCTGGCCGATCTGTACCCCGCGCAGCGCCACCGGCGCGCCGACGCTCAGGCCCTTGACCGAACTGTCGAACACCATCACTACCCGGGTGCGCTCGGCGCCGAGGCCAGAGCCAAGGACAAACAGCAGTGTGGCCAGCACAATCAGCAGAGCGCCGATGATGAAGCCGCCTATGGCGACGCTGTGTGGATGTTCGTCATTCACTGCCCTGTTCCTCCTCTGCGGCAGCGCTGCGGGCCAGAAATTGGCGCACGACGGGCTGCTCGCTGCGGTCGCGCAGCTGCCGCGGATCACCATAGTCAATCATGGTGCGGCTGCTGGCGTCCAGATAGACGCTGTTGGTCGCAATCGCGAAAATGCTCGGCAGCTCGTGGGTCACCATGACCACGGTGGCGCCGATCGACTCCTTGAGCTGCAGGATCAGATCGTCGAGCAACCGGGAGCTGATCGGGTCAAGCCCCGCTGACGGTTCGTCAAAAAACAATACTTGCGGGTCCAGGGCGATGGCCCGGGCGAGCGCTGCGCGCTTACGCATACCGCCGCTGATCTCTGCCGGATAATAGCGTTGGAAGCCGCCCAGGCCTACCAGGGAGAGCTTGTAATCGACCACGTCCGCGATCTGCGTTGCGGTGTAGTCAGTGTAGAGCTGCAGTGGCAGGCTGACGTTCTCCTCCAGAGTCATCGCGCTGAACAGGCCGCCGGACTGGTAGGTGATCCCCCAGCCCCGGCGCATGACATCGCGCTCGGCGCTACTGGCGCCGGTGAAGCTCTTGCCGGCATAGAGGATTTCGCCGGCGGCGGGTTTGATAAGCCCCAGCATGTGCTTGAGGAGGGTGCTCTTACCGCAGCCGCTGCCTCCCATAATGACAAAAATATCGCCGCGGTAGATGGGAAACTGCAGGTCACGCTGAATGACCTTGCTACCGAACGCCATGGTCAGGTTGCGGACTTCGATGTGGACCTCGCGGGCGTTCTCGTTCATTACACGCCCAGATGCATGAATAAAATGTTGATCGCCGCGTCGGCCACGATCAGGTAGACCAGGGCGGTGACCACGGCTTCGGTAGCCGCCTGGCCGACACCGGCCGAGTCGCGCCCGGATTGCATGCCGGAACGGCAGCCGGCAATGGCGATCAGAATCGCGAATACCACGCTTTTGAACAGGCCAACGCCGATGTGGGTGACGCTGATTGCGGCGGCGGCCTGGCTGGTGTACTGCAACATGGAGATACCCATGCCCCCGGCCACGATACCGCCACCGAAGATGCCGAGTAGATTGGCGTAGATGGTCAGCAGCGGCATCATCACCAGCAGCGCCAGCACCCGCGGGATGACCAGGAATTCGATAGGGGAGACGCCCATGGTGCGTACGGCGTCGATTTCCTCGCTCGCCTGCATGGTGCCCAATTGGGCCGCGTAGGCTGCTCCGGTGCGCCCGGCCATCACGACCGCGGTCATCAGTACGCCCATTTCCCGCAGCAAGCCGATAACGACGAGGTCGGCGACATAAATACCGGCGCCGAACTGCTGCAGTTGCACAGCGCCCAGATAGCCGAGGATCATGCCTACAAGGATGCTGGTAAGACTGATGATGGCGAAAGCATCCGGGCCCGCCTGATAGCAGAAGTGGCGGAAATCCGTGTATCGCGTGTTGGCCCTGCCCAGCAGCAGCGCCCAAAGCGCGAAGCACACTTCGCCGAAAAATGCCAAGGACATACGCAGGTCGTCGAGCAGGTCGCGCAGCACTGTCAGCGGGTGCCCTCCCTGCCACCAGTGCTTGCGGACGCTCTGCTCACGGGGCTGAGGCGGCACCGAGGTCGCGATCCGCAGCAGGCGCCGGGCGTTGTCCGGCAGACTGTCATCCAGGAGCTCAACGCCGTGCTCCCGGCAGTAATTGTGACATTGCAGCAGGAATGCCATTAGCAGGGAGTCCCACTCACCCAGTTCGCTGCTGTCCAGGGCCAGCTCACGGGGCGCAGCGGCGTTCAGAAGTGCTCGCAGTTCGGGGAAAGACGGCATTTCCCCACCCTGGGTCCAATCCCCGCGAAGGTGCAGAACAGCCCTGCTCGCAGCGTCATCGCGCCGCAATTCCAGGCCGGCAGCTTGGTCGCTCATGCGGTGTCAGGTCCAGGACAGGTGAACCGCCAGTCTACCCGTCACCTCAGGCATTTGCCACCAGACTACTGGAACGGCAGGGGGCTGCGATGAGGGGTGATTGCGTCGAGGGCCCTCTGGTAGATCTCCTGCACCGGGGTCTGGTTTGCGACCTCATGCCGCCGCGAGATCATGGTCATGGGGAAAAGGTAATTGTCGGTGTCACGGTAGCGCAGGGCGCGGCTGCGGCCCTGCTTGTCCTCATAAACGACCCAGTGCATGCCCAGCTCCGCCGCGAGCAGATCCCCGAGAATCACGCCCATGGCCTGCAGCTCCAGGGTTTGCTCCTCCCGCACCAGGCCGCCGTCAAGCAGCCGTTGCAGCAGGCCGAGATCCCTGTCCCGGGCGCCGATGAAGCCCTGGCCGAACTGGCGGCGGGCAAGGTCATCGATACTGGCGCGCTGTTGGGTCATGAATTGGCGGTCGAGGGGGGACAGCTCACTGACCCAGACCCGGTCCTGGGCCGCCACCGGTGCTCCCAGCAGGATCAGCAGTGGCAGCAGGTAGCAGGTCGCGCGACAGCGCATCCGCTGGATGTCTCTCATGGTATACTCCGTGGTCATCTCAGGGGCTTGAGACTGCCTTTCCTGGCAGCGGTTCATTTTACCGCAATCCGGTTGTCATCCTGTCCCCGGCATGGATAATTGCCCACTTCTTTCCCGGCACCTTTTGGTGGGGTGGCCGTGCCCGGCACATTTCTGGAGAGCTTCAATGATTACCGGCAGTATCGTCGCACTCGTGACGCCCATGCATGCGGATGGCAGCCTCGACTGGGAAAGCCTCGAGCGACTGCTCGACATGCACATTGCCGCCGGTACCAGTGCCATAGGGGCGGTAGGTACCACGGGTGAGAGTGCAACCCTCAGCGTGCCCGAACACCTGGAGGTCATAAAGCATTGTGTCAAGTATGTGGGCGGGCGCATTCCCGTGATTGCGGGAACCGGCGCCAACTCCACGCGCGAAGCGATTGAACTCACCACCTCGGCCGCCCGCAACGGTGCTGATGCCTGCCTGCTGGTCACGCCGTACTACAACCGGCCCACGCAACGCGGGCTGTACGAGCATTACAAGGCGGTGGCTGCTGCAGTAGCCATACCCCAGATTCTGTACAATGTGCCCGGTCGCACCGCGGTCGACATGGACAATGATACGGTGGTCCGGCTGGCCGAACTCGACAACATCGTCGGCATCAAAGATGCTACCGGTGACCTGTCCCGGGTGCCGGACTTCAAGGCCCGCTGCCCCGCTGGCTTTGCAATTTATTCTGGCGATGACCCGACCGCGATGGAGCTGATGTTGGCCGGCGGTCACGGCAACATCTCGGTGACTGCCAATATTGCCCCCAGGCAGCTGGCGCAGCTGTGTCGGCTTGCCCTCGGCAAGGATCGACAGGGGGCAGCCCTGATCAACGAAGGACTTTCCGGAGTCAACCGGGCGCTCTTTCTGGAGGCAAACCCGATTCCGGTCAAGTGGGCCATGCAGCAGCGTGGCTTGCTTGAGGCGGGCATTCGGTTACCCTTGACCCCACTGGACGAGCGCTACCATGCGCAGGTCCTCGCAGCTTTGGAGGCAGCAGGAATTTAATGACCAATCATACCGGGTTTATCATGCGCGTGATGCTGGCGACTACCCTGGTGCTCAGCGGCAGCGCCTGCAGCTATCTGTTCGGGGAGGAGGGCATGTTCCCCGATACCTCCGAGGACTACAAGCTGGCGCGAGAGCGGGCACCCATCCGGCTCCCGGAAGGCAAGGACGACTCCGCCCTGCAGGAAATCTACCCGATCCCGCCAGTGCGGACCAATGTGGTCATGGATGGTGGATTCGAGGTGCCCAGGCCAACTCCGCTGGTGGCAGGCGCCGGGGAGGATGTGGTGCGCATCCAGTCCCTCGCTGACGAGAGCTGGGCGCTGATCGCGATTGCCCCGGGGCAGCTGTGGCCACAGGTGCGCAGTTTCCTCGCGGCCGCGGGGATTCCGGTGGCAAGGGTAGATGCCCAGTCCGGTATCATCGACAGTGACTGGCTGGACCTGGAGGGGCAGACCATGGCCGCACGGTTCCGCTTCCGGATCGAACAGGGTGTCCAGCGCGGCAGCAGTGAACTGCACGTGCTGCAGATGAACCAGGCTGGCGACGGTGTTACCTGGCCGGAGCAGTCGGACAACCTGGCCCAGGAGGGCGAGATGCTGCGGGCAGTTGCCCAGTTCATTGCCAACAGCGCGGATTCAGCGCCGGTCTCCATGATTGCAGACCGGGCGATGAGTGCCGAGGGCAAGATTTCCCTGGAGGAAGCCGATGCCGGCTACACCTTCATTCAGGTAGGGTTGCCGTTCACCCGGGCCTGGGCGGCTCTGGCCAAGGCCCTGGAAGATTCGCGCTTTGAAATCACGGACCGCGATCGCAGCGAGGGCACCTACTTTGTCCGCTACCTCGGCGAGCAGGCCCAGGAGGAAAAGGGTTGGTTCTCGCGCCTGTTCTCCGGCAGTGACGCCGACCCCCTGGCCGACCGCGAGTTTCTGGTCACTGTTGCCGCCGAGGGCGAACGCTCGGTCACCGTGCGTCTGGCCCCGCTGACCAGCGCCGCCGGAGCGCTTGAAAAGCGTGACGAGCAGGAGCTGCTGGCCCTGGTCAAGGGCAACATCAACTGAGGCTGGATCCCGTGTTGCGCTTTGCTTCCCTGGGCAGCGGCAGCAAGGGCAACGCCACAGTGGTGGCTGCCGGCGATACCATCGTGCTGATCGACTGTGGGTTTTCCCTGCGGGAGACCCGGCGCCGTCTCGCGCTGCTGGGTCTGGACGGCGAGCAGTTGAGCGCCATTCTGGTGACTCATGAACACAGCGACCACAGTGCCGGCGTCAGCCGCCTGGCCCGCCAGTTCAACCTACCCGTCTACCTTACTCAGGGTACCTGGAACAGCGGTCGGCTTCAGGGTTGCCCTGAGGTTATCCGTTTCAACTGTGAACACCGGTTCAACATTGGCCAGATCGAGGTCGAGGCAGTGGCAGTCCCGCACGATGCCCGAGAACCCTGCCAGTTTCGTCTCAGGCACGGTGGTCGCAGCCTCGGCGTACTCACCGATCTGGGCAGTGTGACCAGCCATGTTGTCGAGCGTTTTCAGGGTTGCGATGCGCTAATACTGGAGTTCAACCACGATCTGGAGATGCTGCGGAGCGGCGGCTACCCACCGGCGTTGCAACGGCGGGTGGCGGGGGACTGGGGCCACCTGAACAACGTCCAGGCAGCCGCACTGCTGCAGCAACTGGGTACCGACGCCCTGCAGCACCTGGTGCTGGCGCACATTAGCGAGAACAACAACTGTCCGGAGCGGGCGGCGGCTGCGCTGGCCGCGGTATATGGCCCCCTGGATGAGCGGGTGATATTCGCTGCGCAGGACCTGGGTTTTGACTGGCTGGCGCTATCGGCAGTGGCGGGGCAGGCTCAGCTGCTGCAGTGACTGCAGCTGTTCCGGCCCCGGGCAACGCAGGCCGCCGTTGCCTTCGAGGCTCAGCATTGCCAGTTCCGGCAGGCGGTACAGGGGGCTCGCATCCTCTATCCGGTTGTCGTCCAGCAGCAGGGTGCGCAGTTCCAGCAGGACTCTCAACTCCCCGATATCGGCGATGGCGTTGCCCGCCAGGTCAACCCGGCTCAGGCTGGAAAAGCGCCCCAGCCCCTCGAGACTCCTGATGTTGGCGCCGCTGCATTCCAGTTCCTGCAGCTGCCCGACACTGCTGATTCTGTTGTCGTTGATGACCCGTTCCAGGCAGTCGCGCAGGGCCGGATCTGGAACCCGGAAGTCGGTGAGTAGTGGCCGTGGGCTGTAGACCACTCGCTCGTTGACGCTGACGTCGTACTGCTGACAAGCGCCGAGGGTGAACAGGGCTGTCAGGCCCACGAGTAAACGGTAGATCATGAATGTGCAACCCCTCTCCAGACCATGGCACTGTCGCGAGCCGACGGCTCATGGCTTCAGCTTCCGCCGCGCCCTATAATGCTAGCGGCTAAGGCGGACAAAAACGAGTGTGCAATGGCAAGTTCCGGGGAAATACCGGCTGCAGGGACGGGTGCGGACGGTGGCGCTGAAAGTGCTATCAGCATTGTCCAGCGCGGCAACCTGAAAGCGCTGGAGGCGGCGCTGCGCAAGCAATGGCGGCTGGGGCAGAACATCGTCCTTTGCTGGAGTGCCGACGAGCGCGGCCTGCTGGTGATTTTCGTGCCCCATTACTTTCTCGGCAACTACTGCGCCCGGGTCACTGAGGGCGCCGGTTCCGACAATGAGGCATTTGTCCGCGAGCTTATCTCCGGGCGCCGGCGCAAGCAGCGGGATGAGCTCTTCGCCATCGCCGATCGCCTGGATGTGGCGCCGGGATTTATCAAGCTTGGCTCCCAGCTGGCGGATGAAGCGCCGGTCATGAATGCGGTAGAGCAGTTGATCAAGCGCTACGGGTTGAGCTATGTCAGCGACCGGGCGGTGCTGCTGTTCGATATTGCCGAGTTCTCCCTGTTCACCCCCTTCGAGCAGGCCAGCCAGCTAAACAGCCTCTCCTATTCCTTTAACTCCGCCTACAACAAACTTTTATCCAAGGGCATAGAGATACATTTTTCGCGCACCACAACGGGTGACGGCTACTACGTCTGGAACCGTGAGTTGGGGCCAGCCGCGAACCGGGATCTGTTTATCTTCATGTTGCTGGTGGTCGCGGACAATGCGGTCGCCCGCGCGGCATCCCATGGCAATACCGTGCCAGTGATTCGCACGGCCTTCCACATCGGCAGTCACTATGAGCTGTATCAGGCGGAGGGAGTCAATCCCACAGTTCACAGCTATATCGTTGGGGATGTGACCATCGAACTGGCACGAATGGTGGGCGAGGCATTGCCCGACCAGATACTCGTCGGCCATTTCGAAGCCTGTCTGCCGGCAGATGCCGACCATGCCACACAGATGCCGGGACACGTGTTTTCCCCGCAGTTTATCCAGCACTGCAATCGCGCTCTGGCCAGGATCATGGGGGTGCAGTTCGCTGGCAAGGTGATTGCCGAAATCCGCTGCCACCTGAGCGGCTCCTCCAATCCGGGGGAGCGTCGCGCCGCGCGGCGCTTCGTGATTGTTGACAAGCATGGCCTTTCCCGCCACGCCTACAACCTCGAAGCCGTTTTGCAGCTGGAGGATACCCAGCTCGCTCTCGGTGTGGGTGAGAGTTCGCTGCCACCACCGCCGCGCAGGGAGCCGATGGTTGCCGGCAAGCGGGAGGCAGCTGATATGGGCGATGCGACCCTGCAACAGCAGGGTGAAGAGCTGGCTACGCTGTTACAGCGCCGTCGTTACGATTCGCATATCAGCGAGGATTAGGTCATTGCGAGAAATGACCGCCGGTGCACGGAGGGATATCAGCACGTGATCGCCGTGCAGGCCACCATGGTCACTGCCCATGCCGCCGCGGCTGAGCTGTCTGCCAGGCTCGGACTGCAGTTGCTGGCGCCTGACGAAGCCGCTTCCGAGGACCAATTTGCTGCCCTGTTGCTGGTCTCGCCTGACTCCCTCGCCTTGCGCGCGCCCGGGCGTCAGGCACCCAGGCCGGTTGCGGTCGATTTCGGTGCCGCCGCCATGCGTCACCGGCGCCGCGGCGGGCAGAATGAGTTGTTGGGTCGCGCGGTAGGTATTGGCAAAAAGCGGCTCCTGCGGGTGCTTGATGCCACGGCAGGCCTCGGCCGCGACAGTTTTGTCCTGGCTGATCTGGGTTGCGAAGTGACCCTGGCGGAGCGCGAGCCGGTGGTGGCGGCGCTGCTGCGCTCCGGTCTGGCCCAGGCGGAACGTGTCGAAGACGCCTGGCTGCGGGAGGTGGTTGGGCGGATGACGCTTGCGGAGGGCGACGCGCGCCACCTGGGTGATGTCGACGTGCAGCGTCAGGACGTCATTTACCTCGATCCGATGTTCCCACCCCGCGACAAATCGGCGGCGGTGAAGAAGGAGATGGCCCTCTTTCAGGCTCTGTTCAGTCACCGTGGGGGCATCGAGGACGCCAACGCATTGCTGGCCTGGGCGCTGCTGGCGCCAGTGGCCCGTGTAGTGGTCAAGCGGCCGCTGAAATCTCTGGCTCTGGCTGGGCGAGCGCCCTCCCATGCGATTCGTGGCAAGGCGGTGCGCTACGACGTGTATGTGCTGTCCGCTCTCGCGCCGGGCTGAAGCGCAACGCCTCAGTGCCGGGAGGCTACCCGGAACAGGCGCCGGGTCAGCACGGACTGCAACAGGGGGTCCAGCCAGCGGTACAGGCGGCCAGAGAGATACACCGGCTTTCCCTTCTCTACCGCCTGCAGTCCTTCCCGAACGACCACTTCCGCGTCATACCAGAGGAACCCGGGCATCGCGTCCTTCATGTCCTGCAGGCCCGCGGTGCTGTGAAAGTCGGTGTGGGTGTAGCCGGGACACAGGGCGCAAACTTTGACCCCGCTGCCATGCAGGGTAACCGCGAGGTCTTCTGAGAGGGCGATCAGGTAGGCCTTGCTGGGGCCGTAGTTGCAGCCGCCGACGCGGGGAATGCGGCCGGCCACCGAGGCGACATTGATCACCCGGCCGAAACCCCGTGCGCGCATGTCAGGGATAAAGAGGTGGCAGAGTTCGGCCACGGCCAGCATCATCAGCTGGAAGAATGCCCGGTGGTCGCCCCAGTCCCGGTCGGTGAGCAGGTCGGAGCCGGCCACGCCAGCATTGTTTACGAGGAAATCGACAGTGATATCCTTTTCGGCCAGGGAGTCCCATAGCGCCCGCGGCGCGGCGGGGTCGGTGAGGTCGGCAGCTTCAATCACCACCTCGCAGGCGTACTGCTGGCGGAGTTCCGCAGCCAGTGCCTCCAGCTTTTCCCGCCGCCGCGCCACCAGAACCAGGTTACAGTTTGCCGCCGCCAACTGGCGGGCGAATTCGGCGCCGAGGCCGGCAGAAGCGCCGGTAATCAGTGCGGTGTGCTTGCGCGTCATGCTATTTCTCCCCAAGATGTCGCCTGCTGTCGGTCCATGGTACGCCACTGGTTTCCGGCTGTCTGCGACACCCTGCAACAAGCGCAAGGATACTATCGTCATGAGCAATACCGGATACACTGCCCTCGTCACCGGCGCCTCCGCCGGGTTGGGAGAGGAGTATTGCCGGCAACTGGCACAGCGCTGTGACACCATCATCGCCGTCGCGCGCCGGGGGGATCGGCTACAGGCGTTGCAAGCAGAGCTGACCGGCAGTACCCGCCTGGTGCCGGTCGTCGCGGACCTGGCCACGTTGGAAGGCGTGACGCGCACGGTGGAAGCCCTGCGCCAACAGGGGCCGCCGGACATCCTGGTCAACAATGCCGGCTTTTCCACCTTCGGCGACTTCGGCCACAGTGTCCTTGAAGATGAGCTGCAGGTTGTACGCCTGCAGATTGATGCCACGCTGGAACTGGTGCGCGCCGCGGTGCCCTTCATGCGTGAGCGCGGCGGTGGCCAGATAATCAATGTGGCGTCCATTGGCGCTTTTCTGAACATGAAGCAGACCGCGGTGTACGGCGGCTGCAAGGCGTTCATGGTCTCGTTTTCGCAGGCACTGCAGGCGGAAGTCTCGGCGGACAGTATCCGGGTGCAGTGTTTCTGCCCGGGTCTCACCCGTACAGAAATTCACGATACCCCTTATTTTGCGGGCTTTGACAAGACGCGGATGCCGGCGGATCTGTGGATGGATGCCGCACCGGTAGTGGCCGCTAGTCTCGCGGCACTGGAGCGGGAAGAGGTTGTCGTGGTCCCCGGCGCCGCCAACCTTGAGATGGTTCGCGGCGGACTGCAGCAACAGCTTCAGTCACTGCAATAGCAGTCGCTGCAGAATACCGCGGTACAGCTCCGCCAGACGGGGCAGGTCCGCTGCGCGCACGCATTCATTGCGCTTGTGGATGGTGGCATTGACCGGCCCCAGTTCCAGTACCTGGGCTCCGGTGGGGGCGATAAAGCGCCCGTCCGAGGTGCCGCCGGCGGTGGACAGCTCGGTAGTGAGTCCGGTGTTATGACGAATGCTGCTCACCGCCGCGTGCACCAGGTCTCCACTGGCGGTCAGGAATGGTTCTCCACTCAACTGCCAGTCGATCTCGTAGTCCAGCTTGTGGGCGTCAAGGATGGCCTCAGTCCGGTGGCGCAGTAGCGCCGCCGTCACCTCGGTCGAGAAGCGGAAGTTGAACATCACCGTCAGTTCGCCGGGGATGACGTTGCTGGCCCCGGTGCCGCTATTGATATTGGAAATCTGCAGCGAGGTGGCGGGGAAGAAGGCATTGCCCTGGTCCCAGACCTGGCAGCTGAGCGCATGCAGCGCCGGCAGCGCCCGGTGAATGGGATTATCTGCCAGCTGCGGATAGGCGATATGACCCTGGACCCCGCGCACGGTCAGCAGCGCGCCCAGGGAGCCGCGCCGCCCGTTTTTCACCACATCCCCAAGCTGATCACTGCTGGAGGGCTCGCCCACCAGGCACCAGTCAATCTGCTCTCCGCGTTGCTGCAGGTACTCTACAACCTTGATCGTGCCGTCGTGGGCCGGTCCCTCCTCGTCGGCGGTGATGAGGAAGCCAATGCGCCCGGGGTGATCCGGGTGGGCGGCAACAAAATCCTCGCAGGCGATGATCATTGCGGCGAGGCTGCCTTTCATGTCGGCCGCGCCGCGGCCGTAGAGCAGGCCGTCGCGCAGTTCCGGGCTGAAGGGCGGTGAGTCCCACGCCGATTCCGGCCCAGTAGGAACCACGTCGGTATGACCGGCGAAAACCAGCAGCGGACCGCTGTCGCCGCGGACCGCCCAGAAATTCTTCACTTCGCCAAACTGCAGGGGCACGCAATGGAAACCGATCGCCTCCAGGCGCGCCATCATCAGCTCCTGGCAACCGGCATCGTCAGGCGTTACCGAAGGGCGTCGGATCAGGTCGCAGGTCAGCTCCAATGTGCGTTCCACGTGCGTACTCCAGCTCAGTTATGGGCGTGCAGTTCGGCGTTCAGCTCGATAGCCGAGCGGTTGGTCAGGCATTCCACCGTGCCATTGGTGGAGTTGCGCCTGAACAGCAGGCCCGACTTGCCCGCCAGCTCCCGCGCCTTGACGGTCTCCACGGGTTTGCTATCGCTATCCAGCAACACAACCTTGGTGCCAGCGGTGACGAAAAGGCCCGCTTCGACCGTGCAGCGGTCCCCCAGCGGAATACCAATGCCGGCGTTGGCGCCGATCAGGCACTCCTTGCCGACCGAAATGATAATGTTGCCACCGCCGGACAGAGTGCCCATGGTCGAGCAGCCACCGCCCAGGTCCGAGCCACTGCCTACGGTTACTCCCGCGGAGATACGCCCCTCGATCATGCCTGGACCATCGGTGCCGGCATTAAAGTTGACGAAACCCTCGTGCATGATCGTGGTGCCGGTGCCGAGATAGGCGCCGAGACGAACCCTCGCGGTGTGGGCTATGCGTACGCCCGCGGGGACCACGTAGTTGGTCATTTTGGGGAACTTGTCGACGCAGCTGACCTCCAGGGTTTCGCCTCGCAGCCGCGCTGCCAGCTGGCGCGCCGGCAGCTCGCCGATGTCGATGGCACCCTCGCTGGTCCAGGCGACATTGGGCAGGATGCCGAATAATCCCTGCAGGTTGGTCCCGTGCGGTTTTACCAGGCGATGGGACAGCAGGTGCAGTTTCAGGTAGGCCTCCGGCACCGTGGACGGCGCTGCGTCCTTCCGCAGAAGCACCGCTACCACGGGTGCCTCGCTACCAGCCAGCTGTGCAGCCAGCTGCGCCTGCCGGGTTTCGCCCGCTGCCACCAGCTCTGCCTCCAGTGAGATCAGCTGTTCCCGGGCGAGCGGTGTGCGGTTGTCACAGTTACCGACGGCCGCGACCAGAGCCGCGGACGGGTCCAGCAGCGGCTCGGGAAAATAAACCTCCAGCCATTCGCCCTCGCTGTTGTGGGTGCCCAGGCCCAGGCCGCAGGCAAATGCAATGTTGCTCATGTCGATAGATTCCTGGCTTCGCCGCTGTCGCGGGCGTGAGTCAAAGGGTGTGGCGCTGGAACAGCGCGGCCCAGGTTTTTTCCGAGAACCCGCAGTGGCGCTCGTGGCCGATGTCCAGCAGCGGGCGCTTGATCAGGGTTGGGTGTTGCAGAATTGCGGCCAGCGCCGCGCTGTCATCCATGGCCTCGCGTTCGGCAATCGGGAGTTCTTTCCAGGTGGTGCTACGTTTGTTGACCAATGTCTCCCAGCCCAGTTCCACAAGCCAGGCCTGTACCTGTTCCGCAGCAATGCCGTCCGCCCGCAGATCGTGAAAGCGGTATTCGATTTCGTGCAGGTCCAGCCAGCGGCGCGCTTTCTTCACGGTGTCGCAGTTGCTGATGCCGTAGATGGTGATCATGCGGGCTTGGTTCCTGGCTGGTTTTTTCGGGGGAGGCAAGGATAGCAAAAAATCGCGGCTCGAACAGGCCGTCCCGCTCCGGTTCCCTTCGTCCTGCTGGCGGCCTTGCGGCCGCTGCGTTACTCCAGGACGGGAAGATCCTTTTTCTCCACTACGGGCGCATGCGGCGCGCGTACCCCTGTTAATCTTGCGCTGCCGTCTGGCCGCGCACACTCTTATTCGGGATGGCACGCCCCATGGCGAAGGCAGTTTCTAGCCTGCCTGTTCCCACTTTCAGTGCTGTAGGCTGGTAGCCACTAAGCCAGTGCGGTGGTCGCGCCGACGCCCTTCGAGTCCGAAAAAGGACATTCCCGCCCCGGAGCAACGCAGGTGGTGGCCCAAGCCGCAGGTACGTTGCGACCGGAGACTGAGGGCAGTGCTATCGATTGGTTGGGTTCAACTCTTCGCTTGAGTATCCCGGAGACGAAGTCATTCGCGATGGCCCATGCACCCTGCGTTGATTCGGGGGGCGCGGGCTTCGGTACGGACTTGGAGGGCGTCGGTGCGCCCACCGTCCCGTCTTAGTGGCTACCAACCTCCGGCACTGTAAGTAGGAACAGCCCAGCTCAACCAGCACCGTCGCCATGGCACATGCCCGCCCAGCTGACAAAGTGCGCGGCCAGACGGCAGCGCAAAAACACTGAAGTAACGCGCGCCGCATGCGCCCGGAATGGAGTATCGGAGTCCGCGCCTCCCGAAACGACGCAGCGGCCGGAAGGCCGCCACGGGAACGAAGCGCGTCACCGGAGAAGGCACCAAGCGACGCAGCGCCGGGACGCGCAGTCCGCCAGGCCGCCACGCGAACGAAGTGTCGGGATGGACCTCACGCCTTGCGCGTCAGCTTCGCGTGCCTGCGCTCCGGATAACAGGTCCTGCAGATCTCGCAGACCCTGCCATCGCAGCCCCGCGCACTGCAGAACTCCCGGCCATAGTAAATGATCTGCAGATGCAGGCGGTTCCAGGACTCCCGCGGAAACAGCCGCTGGAGGTCGCGCTCAGTCTGCACCACGCTTTTGCCATTGCTGAGTCCCCAGCGCTGGGCCAGGCGGTGGATGTGAGTATCAACCGGAAAGGCGGGCACGCCGAAGGCCTGGGACATGACCACGCTGGCGGTCTTGTGGCCGACGCCGGGCAGGCGCTCCAGAGCCTCCATGTCGGCCGGGACCTCGCCGCCGTGTTCTTCCAGCAGTATTTCGCTGAGGCGCTTGATCGCTTTGGATTTCTGCGGCGACAGGCCGCAGGGGCGGATGAGTTCGCGGATCTGCTCCTCAGTTAGTTGCGCCATGGCGGCGGGCGTATCGGCCAGCGCAAACAGGGCGGGGGTGACCTGGTTGACGCGCTCGTCGGTGCACTGGGCGCTGAGCAGGACGGCTATAAGCAAGGTGAAGGGGTCCCTGTGCTGCAGCGGGATCGGCGGCTCGGGGTACAGTGCCTGCAGCCGCTGCAGTATGAACGCCACCCGCTCAGCTTTGCTCAGCATGTCCTTACAGCGTTTCCAGCAGCTGCACGATACGTTGGGCAGCCTGGACACAGTCTTCCTGCGAGGCCACCAGCGCCATCCGTAGCCGGTTTGCACCTGGGTTACCACTGTCGGTATCCCGCGCCAGATAGCTGCCCGGAACCACCGTCACGTGTTGCCGTGCATAGAGCAGGCGAGCGAAGTCGATATCGCTGCCCGGGGCTTCCGGCCACAGGTAGAAGCCCGCGTCCGGGCGTTCCACGCGCAGGTGTCCGTCCAGTATGGACAGGACCGCGTCGAATTTTTCACGATAGAGCTGGCGATTGACCCGCACGTGTTCCTCGTCACTCCAGGCGGCGCTACTCGCGTGCTGGTGGTGTAGCGGCATGGCGCAGCCGTGGTAGGTACGGTACCTGAGAAAGTCGGCCAGTACCGCAGCGTCGCCGGCCACAAACCCCGAGCGCAATCCGGGCAGGTTGGAGCGTTTGCTCAGGCTGTGAAAGACCACGCAGCGCCGGTAGCTGTCGTTGCCCATGAGTGCGCAGGCCTGCAGCAGCCCGGGCGGCGGGGCCGTTTCATCGCTGTAGATTTCCGAGTAGCACTCGTCGCTGGCGATGACAAAGTCGTGTTTTTCCGCCAGTTCCAGCAGCGCCTGCATTTGCTGCAGTGGCATAACCGCCCCGCTGGGGTTGCCGGGGCTGCAGATGTACAGCAGCTGGCAGCGGCGCCACCAGGCCTCGGGTACGCTGGCATAGTCCGGCAGGTGGCCGCTGGCCGCGGTGGCATTGATAAAGCCGGGCTCGGCGCCCGCCAGCAAAGCTGCGCCCTCATAGATCTGGTAGAAAGGATTGGGGCTCAGCACCATGGTATCCGGGCCCGCGGTCACGACTGCCTGGGCGAAGGCAAACAGGGCCTCGCGGGTGCCATTCACCGGCAGCACCTGGGTTTCCGGATTCACCGCCGACAGCTGGAAGCGGCGCTGCAGCCAGACCGCAATGGTCTCCCGCAGTTTTTGCTCGCCGCGGGTTGCCGGGTAATTTGCCAGCAAAGGTAAGTGTTCCGCCAGCGCGTCCAGCACGAATTGCGGCGAGGGATGCCGCGGCTCGCCGATCGATAGCGGGATATGGGGCCGATCCCCGGGCGGCTGCAGATCCGCGAACAGCGCCCGCAGCTTTTCAAAGGGGTAGGGTTGCAGTCTATCCAGCAGTCTGTTCATCCGTGGTCAGGCAACCCCTAACTGGTCGTCAAGCTGTTCGCGAATGGCGCGCTGGATAGTCTCACACAGCTCCGTGTCGGCCAGCGGCTGTTGGTCTGCGTCGGTGATAAAAAAGACGTCCTCCACCCGCTCACCCAGGGTCTGGATCTTGGCAGCCTGCAGCTCCACGCCGTGGTCGACAAATATCCGGCCGATTCGAGCCAGCAGGCCCGGCCGGTCGCGAGAGGAGACTTCAAGTACGCTCACATTCATGATCTCGTCGATTGACATGCTGGTTTCGGTCGGGACCATGAAAGACTTGATCTGCCGCGGAGTGAGGCGTTGGACGTTCGGCGCATGTTCCATGTTGGAGGCCAGGCCGCGGGTCAGCTGATCCCTGATGTAGCGCAGGCGGGCGCTCTCCTCGGCGATGGAGCTGCCGTCCGAGTTCAGCACATAGAAGGTATCCAGGCTCATGCCGTCGCGCGCATTGTAGATGCGGGCGTCGTGGACGCTGAGCTCCAGCTGTTCGAGTTCGGCGCAAACTCGCGAAAACAGCTGGGCATGGCTGCGGGCGTGGATAAAGATCTGCGTAGTATTGGCCACGCTGGAGTCTGAGCTGTTTCGAATCAGCACCAGCGGCTGGTCACGCGCATAGTGCCCGGCAATGGCTTCGGTGTGCCAGGCGATGTCCTCGGGTTTCTCCCGCAGAAAGTAGTCTTCGCCCTGTTCGCGCCAGAGATCCTCAAGTTCTTCCACGGTGAAGCCGCGGTATTCCAGCATATCCGTGGCGGTCTTGCGGGCCTGCTCGATCCAGACCTGCTTGTCGACAGGGTTTTCCAGGCCGCGGCGCAGGGCCCGGCGGGTGCCGGTATAGAGCTGGCGCAGCAGGCTGCCGCGCCAGGCGTTCCAGAGGGTGGGATTGGTGCCATTGATATCTGCGACGGTCAGGGTAAACAGGTAGTCCAGCCGGTCCAGATCGCCGATGTGCTGGGCAAACTGCTGGATCACATCGGGATCCGAGATGTCCTTGCGCTGGGATACGGCCGACATTATCAGGTGGTTGCGCACCAGCCAGGTTACCAGCTCGGTGTCATGATCGTTGAGTTCGTGCTCGCGGCAGAAGCGCTCGGCGTCAACTGCCCCCAGTTCCGAGTGGTCACCGCCACGGCCCTTGCCGATATCGTGGTAGAGGCCAGCGATATAGAGCAGCTCGATTTTCGGCAATCTTCGCGCCACCCGGCTGGAGACGGGAAAGCGTTCGTCGAACTCGGGTTTCTGGAACCGCCGCATGTACTGGATCACTTCCAGGGTGTGGGCGTCTACGGTGTAGGTGTGGAACAGGTCGTGCTGCATCTGGCCGACAATGCGGCCGAACTCGGGCAGGTAGTTGCCGAGAACCCCGTAGCGGGTCATGCTGCGCAGGAGCCGGGTCATGTTGTAGGGGGAACGCAGGATCTCCAGGAAGGCTTCCCGATTGCGTGCATCCGCGCGGAAGGTGCTGTTGACCAGGTGGCGATGCTCCCGGATCAGGCGGATGGTGGGTGTGCCCACGCCGATAATGCCCGGCTCCCGGCCCGCCAGCACGAAAACCTCCAGCAGCGTGTTGGGGTCGTTGCTGAACAGGTCGTCGCGCAGGGCTTCGATATAGCCATTGCGAACCTGGAAGCGTTCGTTGAGGATCCTGATGTCATCCACGGTGTCTGCGCGCAGGATGGCCTGGTCGAAGTTCTGTATCAGCAGCTCATTAAGCTCTCCCAGGGCCAGGGCCCAGCGGTAGTAGGTCTGCATGAACTGCTCTACCGCCAGCTTTTCGCCGTCCTGAAAGCCCCACATAGAGGCGAGTTCGCGCTGGTGATCGAACAGCAGGCGGTCCTCCTCGCGACCGGCAATCAGGTGCAGGGCGTAGCGGACCTGCCACATGAAATCGCGCCCATTCAGCAGCATCCTGCGCTCGTCGGGGGTGAGGAATTCACCGGTATCCATGGACTCCAGAGAGTCGACGCCGAAATGGCGCTCGGCAATCCAGGCAATAATCTGCAGATCTCGCAGCCCGCCGGGCGAGCTCTTGACGTTGGGCTCGAGGTTGTACTCGGTATCGGCAAACTTGGCGTGACGTTCCCGCTGTTCCTCCAGTTTGGCCCGGAAAAAGTCTGCGCTGGGCCACATGTACGCGGGGCTTGTCAGTTCCCTGACCTCGGCCATCAGGGCTTCCGGACCCCTTATAACCCGTGTTTCCATCAGGTTGGTGAGGATGGTGATATCGCGGCGCGCCTTGCTGCAGCACTCGCCGACGGTGCGCACGCTGTGGCCGATACTGAGCCCAAGGTCCCAGAGCTGGGTCAGGAATTGCTCCAGTTGCCGGTGACAGCGCTCGCTGTCTTCGCCCAGCAGGACCAAAATATCGATGTCTGAATGCGGGTGCAGTTCGCCGCGGCCATAGCCACCCACGGCCACAAGGGCGGGCTCTACCCCGGACCAGTCGCGGCTGTCCCAGAGCGCGCCCAGCAGTGCATCCATGAATTGGGCCCGCAGGTGCAGCAGGCGCGCGACAGGTGTGCTGTCGCGAAACTCGCCGTGCAGATAGTCAGCGGCGGTCCTGAGGGCCTGCTTGCCAATCTTCAGGGTGTCGCCACGGCCAATTGCCGCGGCGAACACGGCCGGGTCGAACAGCTCCGGGGGCAGGCTGTCGTCCCGGCCGGTCATGGGGGGCGTATTCTCAGAAAGGCTCATTGCTGCGCCGGGTGAAAACCTCACAACCGTCAGCGGTCACCCCGAGGGTATGCTCCCACTGGGCGGACAGGCGACCATCGCGTGTAGTCACGGTCCAGCCGTCATTCTGGTTCAGCTTGGTGTGGCGACGGCCGGCGTTGATCATGGGCTCTATGGTGAAGGTCATGCCCTGCTCGAGAACCAGCCCCGTGCCCTTGCGACCATAATGAAGGACCTGCGGGTCCTCGTGGAATATCTGGCCGATACCGTGCCCGCAGTATTCCCGCACCACGGAGTAGTAGTTTTTCTCTGCATGTTGCTGGATCACGGCGCCGATATCGCCGAGAGTGGCGCCGGGGCGGACGATGTCAATGGCCTGGTAGAGGCATTCCTGGGTGACCTTGATCAGGCGCTGGGCGAAGGTCGCGACTTCTCCGACTTCCACCATGATACTGCTGTCACCGTGGTAGCCATCCTTGATTACGGTGACATCGATATTGATGATGTCTCCGGACTTGAGCTTCTTGGTGTCTGAGGGGATGCCGTGACAAACCACCTCGTTGATCGAGGTGCAGATGGAGCGAGGAAAGCCGTGATAGTCCAGCGGCGCCGGGACAGCCCGCTGGACACGGGTGATGTGCTCGTGGCAGATGTGGTCCAGTTCTCCGGTGGTGATGCCGGGCACGACCAGGGGCTCAATCATCTCCAGCACTTCGGCGGCCAGTCGTCCGGCGACCCGCATTTTCTCGATCTCGGCCTCTGACTTGATGGTTACTGCCATTGTCTTCCTTTCAGCTTCAGGGTGTTTCGCGCCCGACGGTCCTGCGTGGTGGCAACTGCAGGGCGCCATTCTACAACATGTGCATGGCTTGTGAGTAATGGAAGCGGGGCAGCTCCATACCGCGGCGGCCATTACCCGGGCGGCTGCTCCCGGACCTAGCCACAAAGTTGGCCTTCTCAGATCCGCCCGTTTGTGGTATAAAGCGCGCCTTCTTTGGGGGTGGTGGCCAAGTGGCGGCACCCTGCGGGAAGGAAACCCTAACGACGCACACATATCGACACCTGCGCCAGGGTGCCGGCTCTGGCTGGTTTGGCGCACGGGATATGTGGAGGATTAACCCAACACAAGGTATTTACCATGTCGCAAGTAAGCATGCGTGACCTGCTGCAGGCAGGCGCACACTTTGGTCACCAGACCCGTTACTGGAACCCGAAGATGGATCGCTATATCTTCGGTGCCCGGAACAAGATCCACATTATCAATCTCGAGCACACAGTGCCGGCCTTCAACGAGGCGCTGACCCTGGTCAAGCGACTGGCGGGCAACAAGAACAAGATCCTGTTCGTTGGCACCAAGCGCGCCGCCGGCAAGATCATCAAGGAACAGGCGGATCGAGCGGGGATGCCTTACGTAAGCCATCGCTGGCTGGGGGGCATGCTCACCAACTACAAGACCATCCGTGCCTCGATCAAGCGCCTGCGCGACCTCGAAGCCCAGCAGGCCGACGGCACCTTCGCCAAGCTCACCAAGAAAGAAGCCCTCATGCGCACCCGCGACATGGAGAAACTGGAGCGCAGCATCGGCGGTATCAAGGATATGGGTGGCCTCCCCGACGCGCTGTTTGTGATCGACGTTGACCACGAGCGCATTGCCATCACCGAAGCCAACAAGCTGGGCATCCCGGTAATCGGTATCGTCGACACCAACAGCAATCCGGACGGGGTTGATTACGTCATTCCCGGCAACGACGACGCTATTCGCGCGGTCAAGCTCTACGTCAGCGCCGTGGCAGATGCCTGCCTGGCAGGCAAGGCAGAAGCCGGCGACATGAGCGCCGTCCGCGACGAGTTTGTTGAAGTCGATGCCACTGAGGCGCCCCCGGTCCCGGCGGCTACCGCGGCGCCCGCGGCAACTGCCGAGTAAACACTCCAGCCCGGCGCAGCCTGCGAAGGCCTGCGCCGTGGTTTCCCGGCCCCCGCTCGGAGGCCACGTTATAGCATTCACAGCCCCGACGGGGCCGTAGCAGGAGGAAAACCCATGTCTGCAGCATTGGTCAAGGAACTACGTGAGCGTACTGGTCTCGGTTTGCTGGAGTGCAAGAAGGCGCTCGCATCCGCTGACGGTGATGTTGAAAAAGCCATTGAGGAACTGCGCAAGTCCAGCGGTATGAAGGCGGCCAAGAAAGCCGGTCGCACCGCGGCAGATGGCGTCGTCACCACCCGCATCGCCGAGGATGGCAGCTATGGCGTCCTGGTGGAAGTCAACAGCGAGACGGATTTCGTTGCCCGTGACGAGAACTTCCTCGGCTTCGTCAGGAAGGTCGTCGATGCGGCGTTCGAAGGGCGCCAGACCGACGTCGACTCGGTGATGGCCGGGGAGCTGGAGGCAGCCCGCGAAGCCCTGGTGCAGAAAATCGGTGAGAATGTCGGTGTGCGGCGTATTCGTCTGGTAACCGCCGATGCCGGTGTCGTGGGTGCCTATGTCCATGGCAACAACCGCATCGCGGTGCTGGTGGAGCTCAAAGGCGGCGACCAGGATCTGGCCAAGGACGTGGCCATGCATGTCGCGGCGGTCAATCCGCAGGTGGTGTCACCGGATGACATGCCTGCGGAGGTCATCGAGAAGGAGCGCGAGATCTACACTGTGCAGGCTCAGGATTCGGGCAAACCGGCGGAAATCATCGAGAAAATGATTGGCGGCCGGATCAAGAAGTTCCTGGCGGAGAACAGCCTGGTAGAGCAGGCCTTTGTCAAGGACCCTGACGTTACCGTCGGCAAGCTGGTCGCCACGGCCGGCGCGCAGGTCGTGTCCTTTGCCCGGTTCGAGGTGGGTGAGGGCATTGCCCGGCAACAGGTTGATTTCGCCGCTGAGGTTGCCGCCCAGCTCAAGGGCTGATTCCCGGCGAATCTAGCAGGAACGGGGCCCAGGCCCCGTTTTTTGTGGCAGCGGAGATACTTCGGTAGTGCCCGCGCCGGCAGTTTCTGGGTCGCGAGACTAGGGAGCTGGCTCTTTGTCCTGTAATATAGCTGGACTTCGGGAGATAACAGACATGCCACAGGCCGCAGGCGACAAGAAATATAAACGGATTTTGCTGAAACTCAGCGGAGAGGCCCTCACCGGCAGGGAAAGTTTTGGCATCGACCCGAAAATACTCGATCAGCTGGCGCTGGAGATCGGCCAGCTGGTAGGGATAGGCGTACAGGTGGGCCTGGTCGTCGGCGGCGGCAATCTGTTTCGCGGCGCGGCTCTGCAATCCGCGGGTCTGGACCGGGTCACCGGCGACCATATGGGCATGTTGGCCACGGTAATGAATGCGCTCGCCCTGCGCGATGCGCTTGAGCGCTCCAATATTGCCACCCAGGTCATGTCCTCCATCCCCATGAGTGGCGTTGTCGACCACTACGATCGGCGCAAGGCCATCCGGGCAATCAGCAACGGCGACGTGGTGATTTTCTGCGCCGGCACCGGCAACCCGTTTTTCACCACCGACTCCTCGGCCTGCCTGCGCGGTATCGAGATAGACGCCGAGCTGGTGCTGAAGGCCACCAAGGTGGATGGAGTGTACTCGGCCGACCCGATGAAGGTTGCCGATGCGGTGAAGTACGAGCGCCTCACTTACGATGAGGTGCTGGACAAGAAGCTGGAAGTCATGGACCTCACGGCCATCTGTCTCTGCCGCGACCACAAAATGCCGGTGCGCGTGTTCAAGATGGAGGATCGTGGGGCGTTGCTGAGTATTGTACGCGGCGGCCAGGAAGGGACCCTGATTCAGTAATCTGGCCGTTACTGTGAGGAGAGTAAAAAGTGATTGAAGACATCAAGAGTGAAGCCAGAGAGAAGATGGAGAAGAGCGTGGAGGCTCTGGTGCACCATTTCAACAAAATCCGCACTGGTCGCGCCCATCCCAGCATCCTCGATGGAGTCAAGGTTGAATATTACGGCGCGGAAACGCCGCTCAACCAGATGGCCAACATCAACGTGGAGGATGGCCGCACTTTGGCGCTGACGGCCTGGGATCGTTCCATGATTCCCCAGATCGAGCGGGCGATCATGAAGTCCGACCTGGGCCTGAACCCGGCCACCTCCGGCGAGGTGATTCGTATTCCCATGCCCTCGCTTACCGAGGAGACCCGGAAGGGTTTTATCCGCCAGGCCCGCAGCGAGGCGGAGGCTGCCCGGGTGTCGGTGCGCAACGCCCGCCGAGACGCCATGAGCATGCTCAAGGAGCTGGTGAAGGACAAGGATATCAGCGAGGACGACGAACGCCGCGGCCAGGACAACGTGCAGAAGCTGACCGACGATTACGTCGAACGTATCGAAAAGATGTTGGCAGGCAAAGAAGCCGACCTCATGGAAATCTGATTCCATCCAGGGTATGCCCACTCGCGAAACGCCAAGCTCCCCCAACCCTGCTGTGGTGCCACGCCATGTCGCCATAATTATGGACGGCAATAACCGCTGGGCCCGGCGGCAGGGTCTGCCCGGGCATGCCGGCCATCGCGCAGGTGTGGAGGCAGTGCGGGACGTCCTGCGATCCTGTCGCCAGCACAAGGTTGAAGTGCTGACCCTGTTCGCGTTCAGCAGTGAAAACTGGGGTCGCCCGCAGCCTGAGGTCCGGGCCTTGCTGGCCTTGCTGTCGCGTTATCTACGCAGTGAAGTGCGGGAGTTGCACAAGGACGGTGTCCGGCTGCGTTTCATCGGTGAACGCAGCCGGTTCAGCGAGCGTCTACAGCGCCTCATGAGCAACGCCGAGTACCTGACCTGCGACAATTGCGTGGCGACAGTGGTAATTGCGGTTGACTACGGCGGCCGTTGGGATATTGCCCAGGCGGCGCGCAAGCTTGCGGAGCAGGTACAGGCGGGAACCCTGCAGGCAGAGGACATCACCGAGGCGGACGTTGACCGGGAGGTTGCGATCAGCGATCTGCCACGGCCGGACCTGTGTATCCGCACCGGCGGTGATGCCCGTATCAGCAACTTCATGCTATGGCACTGCGCCTATAGCGAACTCTACTTCACCAACACCCTGTGGCCCGATTTTGGCGAACTCGAGTTCGCCCGGGCACTGGCGGATTACGCCCGCCGCGAGCGTCGTTTTGGCCTGCGGGAACCCGATGGCCTGCTGACCGGGGTAGGCGGCGATGCTTAAGCAGCGGGTGATTACCGCTATTGCCATGGCGGGCCTGTTTCTCGCGGCGGTGCTTATGCTGCCTGTTTCTGCACTCGCCGCAGCCTTTGCCCTGGTAGTCCTTCTTGGCGCCTGGGAATGGGCGCGCCTGGCGGGCTGGCAGTCCGTGGCTGCGCGTCTGCTGTTCACGCTGGTCCTGGCCGGGCTGCTGATATTCCTGTATGGCTACGCGGAGCTCGGCAGTGAACCGCACCGCCAGCAGATTCAGCCACTGCTGGGGGTTGCCTGTCTGTGGTGGTCCTTTTCCCTGCTGTGGGTCAAGAGCTATCCGGCGAGCGCGGCGCTCTGGCATGGCCGGGTAATGCGCAGCCTGATGGGTCTGCTGATCCTGTCCAGCGCCTGGCTGGCGGCAGTCTATTTGCTGTCTTTTCCCCGCGGTGGGCTGCTCATGGTGGCTCTGGTCCTGGTGGTTGCCGCTACCGATATCGGTGCCTATTTTACCGGCACCCACTTTGGCCGCCACAAGCTGGTGGAGCGGGTAAGCCCGGCCAAGACCTGGGAAGGTTTCTGGGGGGGCATGGCCTGCGCTGTCGCGCTGGCCCTGTTGCTGTGGTCGGTCATTCCCGCCCGGATGGCCCACGTCAGCCTCGCTGCCGTGGTTGCGGTGGTGCTGCTGACGGCGTTGGCATCGGTACTGGGCGATCTCACGGTGAGCATGGTTAAACGCGAGAGTGGCGTCAAGGACAGCGGATCACTGTTGCCCGGGCACGGTGGCCTGCTTGACCGCCTGGACAGTCTCTGTAGTGCGGCCCCTGTTTTCGCTCTCGGCCTACTCCTGGCGGGCTGGTAGGGATGGCTGCCGTGCAGAACGTGGCGGTGCTGGGCAGCACCGGCTCAATCGGGGTGAGCACCCTGGATGTGATAGCGCGGCATCCCCAGAGCCTGCGTGCCTGGGCCCTGGCGGCGAATCGCTCGGTCGCGGCCATGGCGGAACAATGCCGGCGCTTCCGCCCCCAGTACGCGGTGATGATGGACCCGGATGCTGCCGCCGAGCTCGAGGCTCTGCTGTCGGGAGCATGCGACACCCGGGTACTGGCGGGGGCGGAGGGCCTGGAGCAGGTCGCGACCCATGAGACTGTGGACTCGGTCATGGCGGCCGTGGTCGGAGCCGCCGGCCTGCCCTCAACCCTGGCGGCGGCGCGGGCGGGCAAGCGCATTCTTTTGGCCAACAAGGAATCGCTGGTCATGGCCGGGCACCTGTTTATGGCCGCGGTACGTGACGCGGGCGCTCTGCTTTTGCCCATAGACAGCGAGCACAACGCCATTTTTCAGTGCCTGCCGGTGGACAGCGCGGGGCGTCCGGGCTTGATGGGTGTCAGCAAGGTCCTGCTCACCGCTTCCGGTGGGCCTTTCCGGCAGTGGACCTCGACAGCGATTGCTGCGGCGACTCCCGATCAGGCTTGCGCGCATCCCAACTGGTCCATGGGCCGGAAGATATCAGTCGATTCCGCCAGCCTGATGAACAAGGGCCTGGAGCTGATAGAGGCCTGTTGGCTGTTTGATCTCGCGCCCGCACAGGTCGATATCGTGGTGCATCCGGAGAGTATCGTGCACTCCATGGTACAGTATACGGACGGCTCGGTGCTGGCCCAGCTGGGCAATCCGGATATGCGTACTCCCATAGCCTATGGTCTGGGCTGGCCCCAGCGGCTGGAGTCCGGCGTCGCCTCCCTGGATCTGGTGGCGCTGTCGAAACTGCATTTCGAGGCGCCGGACGAAGGCCGTTTCCCCTGCCTGCGCCTGGCCCGTGAGGCCGTTGCAGCAGGCGGCACCGCGATGGCGGTCTGCAACGCCGCCAACGAAGTCGCGGTGGAGGGTTTTCTGCGCGGGGGCATCGGTTTTACCGACATCCCCCGGGTTATCGAAGCGACCCTGGAACAGGTGGCTGCAGTTGAACCCACCACCCTCGCTGTGGTCGAAGCTGCGGACAGCGAGGCACGCCGGGTGGCGTCTGCGCAGCTGGCCCGTCTCCGGGCCGGTAGTCTGGAGAGTTTGGAGCGTTAATGGATCTGGCCTACACCATCGGCATCACCCTCATAACCCTCGGCGTGCTGGTGGCGGTGCATGAATACGGCCATTTCTGGGTAGCGCGGCGCTGCGGCGTCAAGGTCCTGCGTTTTTCCATCGGCTTCGGCAAATCCCTGTATACCTGGCATGACCGGCATGGCACCGAGTACTGCGTGGCAATGATACCGCTGGGTGGCTACGTCAAGATGCTCGATGAGCGCGAAGGCGACATCGCGGAGGAGGATCTTGAGCACGCGTTCAATCGCAAGCCCGTCCTGCAGCGCATCGCCATCGTGGCCGCGGGTCCTCTCGCCAATTTCGCGCTGGCGATCGTCGCCTACTGGATGTTGTTCATGGGCGGGGAATCCGGTTATGCGCCGGTGATCGGTTCCGTGCAGTCTGGCTCCGTAGCGGACGCGGCAGGCCTCAGGGCGGGCCAGGAGATCATTGCCGTGGATGGTGAGGAGACCCCGACCTGGCAGGCACTCAGTTTCCGCCTGCTGGACCGCATCGGCGAGACCGGCAGCATTCGTTTCACGGTCAAGGAGCCTGGCTCGGATATGCTCATCCAGTCCGAGGCGGCACTGCAGCGCTGGCTTTCCGAGCAAGAAGAGCCAGACCTGTTCGGCGGCCTCGGCATCAGCATGTACACCCCGGAGGTGCCGCCGGTAGTCAATGAAGTGGTCGCTGACAGTCCCGCCGCCCGCGCCGGCCTCAGGGTCGGCGACCTCGTTCTGCGTGCGGATGGCATTCCCATGCCCCAGTGGATGGACTGGGTGGAGTATGTCCGCGAGCGACCTGGCCAGCGAATCGAACTGGATTTGAGCCGGGACGGCCAGCTGCAGACCGCGACCATCATTCCCGATGGCGAGGCCGATGCCAGCGGCGCATTGGTGGGCCGTGTCGGGGTTGCCGTAGCCATGCCGGCGATGCCGCCAGAGATGATTCGCCAGTTCCAGCGAGGTCCCCTACAGTCCCTCGGAGCTGCCGTTACCCGAACCGGGGAGCTGACCAGCTTTACCCTGAGCTCGATCAAGAAAATGTTGCAGGGCCTGATCTCACCAAAAAACTTGAGTGGCCCCATTACCATTGCTAAAGTGGCGTCCGCCTCCGCCAAGTCGGGCCTGGAATCCTGGATCGGTTTTCTCGCCCTGCTTAGCGTCAGTCTTGCGGTACTGAATCTGCTGCCCATACCGGTGCTGGATGGCGGCCATCTCCTGTATTACACCATGGAGTTGCTGGCGGGGCGGCCTGTACCCGAAAAAATACAAGCATTGGGGTATCAGTTGGGCCTGTTCATGATCCTCGGGATCATGGCGCTGGCGCTATATAACGATTTCGCGCGCCTCTAGCCTGATGAACGCGCGTTACATACACATGGAATCGGGCCTTATCCGGTGGTTGGGAAAACTTTGAAAAGACGCATGCAACTGCTGCTGGCAATGTTTTTGCTGGCTCTCTCGCCCCTGGCCCAGTCCCAGGATGCCTCCTTCATCGTGGCCGATATCCGGGTCGAGGGCCTCCAGCGTATCTCCGCCGGCTCGGTCTTTGCTGCCATGCCCCTGGCCGTAGGTGACCTGGTGAACGCGGAGGCTATCCGCGCTGCCTCCCGCAGCCTTTTTGCCACCGGTAACTTCGATGATATCCGCATCGGCCGCGATGGCAATGTGTTGGTGGTGATCGTGGTAGAGCGGCCCAGCATCAGTGAAATCAACATTGAGGGCAACAAGGCCATCGAGACCGAAGCCCTTCTCGACGGCCTGCGTGGCGCGGGCCTGGCTGTAGGTCAGGTATTCCAGCGCTCCACGCTCGAGGGCATGCAGTTGGAACTGCAGCGTCAGTATGTGCAGCAGGGCCGCTACGATGCCAGTATCGAAACCGAGGTCCTGCCCGAACCGCGCAATCGGGTGTCGGTCAATATCGATGTCGATGAGGGTACGGTCGCCAAGATCAAGCACATCAATGTCGTGGGCAACGAGATTTTTGAAGACGATGAACTGCTCGATCTGTTCGCGTTAAAGACTACCGGCTGGTTCTCCTTCTTCACCAATGACGACAAGTACTCCCGGGAAAAGCTTACCGGCGATCTGGAAACCCTGAGCTCCTGGTACCTGGATAGGGGCTACCTGCAGTTCTCCATCGACTCCACCCAGGTGTCCGTGTCCCCGGACAAGAAGGCGGTATACATCACTGCCAACGTGACCGAGGGAGAAAAATTTACTGTCAGTAGCGTCGATCTGTCCGGAGACCTGGTGCTGCCGGAGTCGGATCTGAAGCGCTATGTCCTGGTGTCAGAGGGACAGACGTTTTCCCAGCAGCTGGTGACCTCCACCGAGGAGTTCATGACCCGCAGGCTTGGCAACGAGGGCTACAACTTCGCCAAGGTCACGGGGATTCCCGAGATCGACGAGGACGACAACTCTGTCGCACTGAAGTTTTTCGTAGACCCTGGCAAGCGTACCTATGTGCGCCGGATCAGCTTCAAGGGTAACCAGAAGACGGCTGACGACGTGCTGCGGCGCGAGATGCGGCAGATGGAGAGCGCTCCCGCCTCCGCTGCGGCAATCGAGCAATCCCGTATCCGGCTGGAGCGCCTGGGCTATTTCAGCAAAGCGACCGTCGAAACGCCGGAAGTGGCGGGGCACGACGACCTCATTGATGTGGACTTCACAGTCGAGGAGCAGTCCTCGGGTAGTATCGGTGCCAGCTTCGGTTACGCCCAGGACGCGGGCCTGATCTTCGGGCTCAACCTGCAGCAGGACAACTTTCTCGGCACGGGTCGCCGGATCGGCGTTGGCCTGAACTCATCGCGTTTTCAGGATCTGTACAGTTTCAGCTACACCAACCCGTATTTCACCGAGGATGGCGTCAGTCGTGGCTTCAGCGTGTTCTATCGGTCCACCGATCTCTCGGAGATCAACGTGGCGCGCTATACCACCGATACGCTGGGTACCTCGTTGAATTTTGGCTATCCGATCAAGGAAACCCAGCGCCTGGGCTTCAGTTTCGGGGTGGCCAATACGGATATTACAGCCGGCCGGTTTGCGGTGCAGGAGATCAAGGCCAGTCCGCGCCTGGTGGACGGCGTTGACGGCTTTTACGAAAGTACCCGATTGCCGGATGGCACCTATTCGGGTCCCGAAATCTTCCGGCCGCTAGCGGAGTTGCCTACAGATGCCCTGACCATTCCGCCGGAACAGGGGTTCCTGGACCTCAATGGCGACCAGTTCCTGAACTGGACGACCTCCCTCAGCTGGAGCCAGTCCACCCTGAACCGGGGCATTCTGGCGACTCGCGGTACCTCCCAGTCTGTAGTGTTCGAACTCGCGGTACCCGGGTCCGACGCCGAGTTCTACAAGCTGATCTATCGGGGTGAACGTTTCTTCCCGATCACCAATGAGTGGATTGTGCGGTTACGGGGCGAACTGGGTTACGGCGACGGTTATGGCAATACCACCAACCTGCCGTTCTTCGAACACTTCTACTCGGGTGGTTTCGGCTCCGTGCGCGGCTTTGAAAGCAACACCCTGGGCCCACGCGGTACTCCTGCCAGCCTGTACGATATCAGCCAGCCGGCTACAGAAATTGGTGAAGATGGCCGGCCGACACAGGTGGGCGGTGAGAACGGCCGTCTCTTTGGCTATGTTGTCGATCCGGAGACCGGGAAACTGGTATTCAATCCATTGAACGTCAGGAGACCAGACCCCTTTGGCGGCAACGCGATGATCGAGGGCAGCCTGGAGCTGCTGTTCCCGTTGCCCTTTCTCAAGGACCGCAGCAAGCTGCGTTCGGCCTTCTTTGTCGACGCTGGTAACGTGTTCAATACCAAGTGCTCCAGTAACCAGATCAACTGTTTCGATGTCGACGCGGATGAACTGCGCTACTCGGTGGGTATAGGTGTGACCTGGATTACCGGCTTCGGCCCCATGAGTTTCAGCCTCGCCAAACCGCTCAATGAATCCCCTGAGGATGAGCGTGAAATATTCCAGTTCTCACTGGGCCGGGGTTTCTGATTTTTTTCGTATCACAATTGGAGAATAGTTGTGTCTAAAGTGTTGAAAGCTGTCCTGATGAGTACCGCCCTGTTGTTGCCATCCATCGGCTGGGCTCAGGGCAAGATTGCCGTGGTCAATTTGGAGCAGGCCATCCTGCAGACGGATCACGCCCAGAAGCGTCTGAATGCCGAGCGCAGCAGCGATGCCTACAAGTCCGACAAAGCTGAGTTCGACCGGTTGAAGGATGAGCTGGACAAAATGGTGCAGGATTTCCAGAAAGACGCCGCGGTAATGAGCCAGGACCAGCAGCTGGCTGCCCGCCGGCGCCTGGCCAGCAAGCAGGCTGACCTGGAACATGTGGCCGGCAAGCTGCAGCAGTCCGAACAGGAAGTGGGTCAGCTGCTGTTGCAGGAAATGTCGCCCAAGGTTCAGGAAGTCCTGCAGCAGCTGATTACCGCTGAAGGCATTGGCCTGTTGCTGCAGCGAGGCTCCGTGATTCATGCGGATGCGGGCTACAGTATTACCGCCAAAGTGACCGATAAGTTGAACCAGGCCTTTACCGAGTAAGCGCTGGCGTGTACTCCCTGGGAGAGCTTGCGGAAACCCTGGGGGTGAGCCTGGACGGTGATCCTGAGATACGGGTCACCGGCCTTTCGACCCTGGCACTCGCCGGTCCGCAGCAGCTTTCCTTCCTGGCCAACAGCAAGTATCTGGCCCAGCTGCAGGAGACGCGTGCGGCAGCGGTGATCCTGCGACCGGATCAGGCGCAACAGTGTCCTGTTGCCTGTTTGCTCGCAGATAATCCCTACCTCACCTTCGCCCGTGCCACCGCGTTGTTTGTCGGGGATGAGCGTGCGCTTCAGGGTGTGCATCCCAGCGCTGTGGTGGCGCTTGATGCCCTTGTCGACAGCAGTGCCACAGTCGGGCCCAATGCGGTTGTCGAATCGGGGGTAACGCTGGGAGCGGGTGTCGTGGTCGGAGCCAACGTCTACATCGGCGCCAACTGTCGCATTGGCGCGGGTACCCGTCTCTATCCGGGTGCGGTGCTTTACAGCGGGGTAAAGTTGGGTGAGCACTGTATTATTCACAGCAACGCGGTGCTCGGCGCGGACGGCTTCGGCTTTGCGCCGTCGGCTGCAGGCTGGCAGAAGATCCATCAACTTGGCGGCGTCCATATCGGCAACCGGGTTGAAGTGGGAGCCTGTACTACGATTGACCGCGGCGCGCTTGAGGATACTGTGGTGGAGGACGGCGCCATCATAGATAACCTGGTGCAGATCGCCCACAACTGCCACATCGGAAAAAATACCGCGATAGCAGGTTGCACCGGGTTGGCGGGAAGCACGATTATAGGCGCGAATTGCACGCTGGCGGGCGGCGTCGGGGTGGTCGGCCACGTGGAAATTTGCGACAACGTACATATCACCGGCATGACCATGGTGACGAAGTCCATCAATGAACCGGGGTCCTATTCTTCCGGTACGCCAATGTCCTCCACCCGGGACTGGAGGCGCAGTGCAGTCCGCTTTTCGCAGCTGGACAGCATTCAGAAGCGCCTTGCCGAACTGGAAAAAAGATAACAGCAATGATCATGGGAGATCTGCGGTTTGATCATGGACATCTCGGAAATTCGCAATCACCTGCCCCACCGCTATCCTTTCCTGCTGGTGGACAGGGTGCTGGAACTCAATCTGGGCGAGTCCATAGTGGCGTGCAAGAATCTCACCATCAACGAGCCGTTCTTTAACGGTCACTTTCCCGAAAAGCCTGTGTTCCCCGGGGTTTTACTCCTGGAGGCCATGGCCCAGGCGGCGGGAATCCTGGGCTTCAAGACCATGAGCAAGACCCCGGCTGATGGCTCCATGTATTATTTTGTCGGCGCCGATGAACTGCGCTTCAAGCGTCCCTGCGTGCCCGGGGACCAGGTCATGCTGCGGGCGAAGATTCTCTCCGATCGCCGCGGTATCTGGAAATTTGCTGTCAGCGCCGACGTCGACGGCAAGCTCTGCGCCTCGGCCACTATCCTCTGCGCCGATCGTTGATCCATGATCCACAGCCAAGCCATTGTCGATCCCTCCGCCCGCGTCGCCGATGACCTCAAGGTGGGCCCCTGGACCCTGATCGGACCAGAAGTTGAAATAGGGCCAGGCTGCACGATCGAGTCCCATGTTGTAATCAAGGGTCCGACCAAGATTGGTGCCGGCAACCACATCTATCAGTTTTCCACCATTGGCGAGGCTACCCCGGATCTCAAGTACCGCGATGAACCCACCTACCTGGTAATCGGCGACAACAACATTATCCGCGAGAACGTTACCATCCATCGCGGCACGGTACAGGACCGTTCCGAAACTACGATCGGTGACAACAACCTGATCATGGCCTACGTGCATATCGGTCACGATTCGGTTATTGGTAATCATACAATTTTGGTGAACAACACTGCCCTCGCAGGTCACGTCAAGGTCGGCGACTGGGCGATCCTCAGCGGTTACACCCTGGTGCATCAGTTCTGCAAGATTGGTGCTCACAGCTTCAGCGGCATGGGCACTGCGATTGGCAAGGATGTACCCGCCTATGTCACCGTCAGCGGCGCGCCGGCAGAAGCCAAGACCATCAATATTGAGGGCCTGCGCCGGCGTGGATTCTCGTCGGAAGCCATCTATCAGCTGCGGCGCGCCTTCAAAATCGTCTATCGTCAGGGGCTGACCCTGGAACTGGCCATCCAGCGGCTGGAGACGATGCTCAGTGACACGCCGGAAGTGCAGGTCATGATTGATTCCATCCGCGCCTCGGAGCGAGGAATAGTCCGGTAGTGTCATGTCAGGCATGACACCAGTGCCTGGCCGCGGCCTCCGCGTTGGCATACTGGCGGGTGAGACTTCCGGCGACATTCTCGGCTCCCGGCTTCTGGCTGCGTTGCACAAACGCTATCCGGAGCTTCAGATTGAGGGTATAGGCGGGCCGCTCATGCGGGCCCAGGGGCTGGACAGTCTGTTTCCCATGGAACGCCTGTCGGTAATGGGTTTCGTGGAGCCGCTCAAGCGTCTGCCGGAGTTGCTGCGGATCCGGCGCAGTGTTTACCAACACTTCCTCGCCAGCCCCCCGGATATCTTTATCGGCATCGACTCGCCGGATTTCTGCCTGCGGCTGGAAAGGAAGCTGCGTCGGGCCGGGATTGCCACTGCGCATCTGGTGAGTCCCTCGGTCTGGGCCTGGCGTCAGGGCCGTATTCGCAAGATCGGTCGCGCTGTCGACCGCATGCTGTGCCTGTTTCCCTTCGAAACCGCCATCTATCAGCGGCACGCCATAGCCGCGGACTTTGTTGGTCACCCTCTGGCTGACGAGATTCCCATGCAGATTGACCGCGTCGCTGCGCGCGCTTCTCTGGGGCTCCCCGCCTCGGGCCGCCTGCTGGCGCTGTTGCCCGGAAGCCGTGGCGGCGAAGTGGGCCTGTTGGCGCCGCTGTTCCTGGCAACCGCACAGCAGCTGTGCAGGGCCGATTCCGAGCTTCGCTTCGTCCTGCCCGCCGCCAGCCCAGAGCGACTGAGCCAGCTGCAGGCCCTGTTGCCTGCATTTCCTGCGCTGCCGCTCACCCTGGTGGAGGGGCACTCGCGGGAGGTAATGATGGCCGCCGATGCGGTACTGCTGGCATCCGGCACGGCGACTTTGGAGGCCCTGCTGGTACAGTGTCCTATGGTTGTGGCCTACCGCATGTCCGCGCTGAGCTGGGCTCTGGTGTCGCGCCTGGTGAAAACGCCCTTTGCCTCATTGCCCAATATTCTGGCGGGGCGGGCACTGGTGCCGGAATTGATTCAGGACGCAGCGACAGTGGCAGCGCTGGTCGCCGCCGTACAGCCCCTGCTCTATAACTCCCACGTGACCCAGGAGCAGCAGCAGGCCTTTGCCTCCATTCACCAGGCGCTGGCGCTGGGCTTTGGCGAGCGCTGTGCGGATGCCGTTGCCGCCGTGCTGGAGAGCCGCTCCCATTAGTTTGCCTCTCGGTATCGATTATCTCACCCCCGGTCTGGCCGGCGTCGATGAAGTAGGGCGCGGTCCTCTGGCAGGGGACGTGGTAGCCGCGGCAGTCATTCTAGATCCTGCGCACCCGATTCCCGGACTGCGCGACTCCAAGAAGCTCAGCTCCGCTCGCCGGGAGGCGCTGGCGGAGCAGATTCGAGAGTGCGCCCTGGCCTGGTCCATTGCCCGGGCCTCGGTGGCGGAGATCGATGCGCTCAATATTCTCCAGGCCTCTCTGCTGGCGATGCACCGGGCGGTGCAGGCCCTGGATCCCCAGCCCGAATGCGTGCTGGTGGACGGCAACCGGCTGCCGCATTGGGAGTATCGCTCCGAGCCGGTGGTCGGAGGCGACGACCGGGTTCCGGCGATTGCCGCTGCCTCCATTCTCGCCAAGGTTCAGCGGGACCGCGAGCTGGTGGCGCTCGACGCCCAGTATCCCGGCTACGGCTTTGCCGCCCACAAGGGCTACCCGACGGCGGCCCATCTGCAGGCGCTGCAGACGCTTGGGGTGACGCCGTTGCACCGGCGCAGCTTTGCGCCGGTCAAGGCCCTGTTGCCCGGAACGCCCGCGGGGTAAACTGCCCCGATGACCGACTTCGTACACCTCCGACTGCATACTGAATACTCCCTGGTCGACGGACTGGTGCGGGTCAAGCCGCTGGTTGAACGGGTTGCGGCACTGGGCATGGCGGCGTTCGGCGTGACCGATAGCTGCAACTTCTACGCCCTGGTGAAGGTATACAAGGCCGCCTTCGCTGCCGGTGTGAAGCCAATCTTCGGCGTGGACCTGCGGGTTCTGGACGAGGACGACCCCGAGCGCGCCTACCCGCTTTGCCTGCTGGCCATGAATGACACCGGCTATCGCAACCTCACGGTCCTGATTTCCCGCGCCTATACAGAGGGCCAGCACCTCGGTGTGGCCCGGGTGCACAAGGCCTGGCTGGCCGAACGCAGCGACGGCGTGATCGCCCTCTCCTGCGGCGCCGCCGGCGATGTCGGCCAGGCCCTGCTGGGCGAGCGTCCGGCCCTGGCGGAGGAGCGGGCCAGGTACTGGTTATCCCTCTATCCCGGGCGCTTCTACCTGGAGCTGCACCGCACCG
>JBGTGB010000317.1:0-8144 GCA_041746975.1 Haliea sp.
GTAGAGGCTGGCGCGCATTCCGCCCACCGAGCGGTGACCGGCCAGGTTCAACAGGCCGGCGGCTTCCGCTTCCTGCAGAAAGACCTTGTCCAGGGCAGCGTCCGCCAGAGTGAAGGGCACGTTCATCAGCGAGCGGCTGGGTACTTCCACCGGATTGGCGTAGAAGGCGCTGCCGTCGATGGTGCCGTAAAGCTTCTCCGCCTTGCGCCGGTTCATCTCGGCCATCGCCTTCAGCCCGCCGAGATCCTTGAGCCAGGCGAATACCAGTCCAGCCAGGTAGAGGGCAAAGGTGGGCGGTGTGTTGTACATGGAATCGTTTTCCGCAGCTGTTTTCCAGTCCAGCATGACCGGGCAGCCCGGGCGCGATCGGCCCAGCAGCTCGCGGCGCACGATCACCAGTGTCAGGCCCGCGGGGCCGATGTTTTTCTGCGCACCGGCGTAGATGACGCCGAAACGGGAAACATCCAACGGCCGCGACAGGATAGTGGAGGACATATCTGCTACGAGCGGCGCAGCGACTTCGGGTATCCAGTGAAATTCCACCCCACCGATGGTCTCATTGGGGGTGTAGTGCAGATAGGCAGCGTCGGCGGCCAGCTGCCAGCTGTCGCGGGCGGGGATGGTGCTGAAGTTGGTATCCTCGGCGCTGGCGGCAACCCTGGCGGTGCCGAAGCGCTTGCCCTCGGCTATCGCTTTCTTCGACCACTGCCCGGTATTGAGATAATCGGCACAGCCATCTTCGGGCATCAGGTTCAGCGGCACCGCGGCAAACTGGGTGCTGGCGCCGCCCTGCAGAAACAGGACCGCGTAGTCGTCGGAGATTGCCAACAGCTCACGCAGGGTCGCCTCGGCGTGCTCGGCAATGCCGACAAACTCCTTGCTGCGATGGCTCATCTCCATCACTGACAGGCCGCGGCCATGCCAGTCCAGCATATCCTTGCGTGCGGTTTCCAGGACCGGCTCTGGCAGGGCAGCCGGGCCGGCGCAAAAATTGTACAAACGCGTCATTGCGGGTCTTTCCTCAGATAGGCAGGAGTGCCGGACGCCTCATTCAGAGACGTCTTCGACTCCTTCAGTAGCATCGATTTCCGGCTCGGCGATACGTTCGACGCTGACCAGGAACTCATCCGGGCGGGTGCGGATCACGCGCACACCCTGGGTATTTCTGCCCACCAGGGACACTTGATCGGCCCCCGTCCGGACCAGCGTGCCCTGATTGGAGATCAGCATCAGTTCGTCGCCGTCAAATACCTGGACGGCGCCCACCAGACGGCCGTTGCGGGTACTGGTGGACATGGCGATAACGCCCATATTGCCGCGACCCTTGGTCGGGAATTCCGCCGCCTCGGTGCGCTTGCCGTAGCCGTTTTCGCTCACTGTCAGGATGCGTCCGCCCTCGCGTGGCACAATGAGTGAGATCAGCTGGTGACCTTCACCCAGACGTATGCCGCGCACACCGCGGGCGGTGCGTCCCATCGCGCGCACGTCCTCCTCGCGGAAGCGCACCGCCTTGCCCTGGCTGGAGAACAGCATGACATCGCAGTTGCCGTCGGTGATTGCGGTGCCGATCAGTACGTCGCCCTCGTCCAGTTCCAGAGCGCGCAGGCCGACGCTGCGCTGGCGGGAGAAGTCGGTCAGCGCAGTCTTCTTCACCGTGCCGTTGGCGGTGGCCATGAAGATATACCAGCCTTCGGTGTATTCATTGACCTGGAGGATGGAGGTGACGCGCTCGCCATCCTCCAGCGGCAGCAGGTTGACCATGGGCCGACCACGGGAATTTCGCCCTGCCAGCGGAATCTGGTACACCTTCAGCCAGTACACCTTGCCCATATTGGTGAAACAGAGAATGGTGGCGTGGGTGCTGGCGATCAGCAGGTGCTCGACGAAGTCTTCGTCCTTCACCGCGGTAGCGGTGCGGCCCATGCCGCCGCGGCGCTGGGCCTGGTAATCAGACAGGGGCTGGGTCTTGGCGTAGCCGCCGTGGGAAATGGTGACTACCCGGTCTTCCTCGGTAATCAGGTCTTCCACGGTGAGATCGTGCTGAGAGGCGCTGATGACGGTCAGGCGGTCATCGCCAAACTCGGTGACGAGCGCTTCCAGCTCCTCGCGGATCACCAGCTTCAGCCGGTCCGGATCACCGAGGATCTCCAGGTAATCGGCTATCTCACCCAGCTTTTCGTCATACTCGTTGAGCAGTTTCTCATGCTCGAGGCCGGTCAGGCGGTGCAGGCGCAGGTCGAGAATGGCCTGGGCCTGGGCAGGCGACAGAAAGTACTGGCCGTCGTGCAGCCCGTATTGGGGCTCCAGTTCGTCCGGTCGGCAGGCGTCGTCGCCCGCGCGCTGCAGCATGGCGGTCACCTCCCCCGGCGACCAGGAGCGGGCAATCAGCCCCTCCTTCGCCTCGGAGGAACTGGGAGAGGCCTTGATCAGCTCAATGATCGGGTCGATATTCGCCAACGCTACCGCCAGGCCTTCCAGCAGGTGGCCGCGCTCCCGGGCCTTGCGCAGCAGGTAGACCGTGCGCCGGGTCACCACCTCGCGGCGATGGCGGATAAACGCTTCCAGGATCTGCTTCAGATTCAGGAGCTTGGGCTGGCCGTCGACCAGGGCCACCATGTTGATGCCAAATACTGCCTGCAGCTGGGTCTGGGCGTACAGGTTATTGAGGACCACATCGCCGATTTCGCCGCGGCGCAATTCGATAACGACCCGCATACCGTCCTTGTCAGACTCGTCGCGCAGCTCGGAAATGCCTTCGATCTTCTTTTCCTTGACCAGCTCGGCAATGCGCTCGATCAGCCGCGCCTTGTTCAGCTGGTAGGGCAGCTCGTGAATGATGATCACATCGCGGCCCTTGTTCTCTTCGCGGATCACCTCGGCCTTGGCGCGCACATAGATGCGGCCGCGGCCGGTGCGATAGGCCTGGATGATGCCCGCGCGACCGTTGATGGTGGCGCCGGTGGGGAAGTCCGGCCCGGGGATGTGCTCCATCAGCTCATCGACCGTCATGTCCGGATTGCCCATCAGGGCCAGGCAGCCGCTGACCACCTCGCGCAGGTTGTGCGGCGGGATGTTGGTGGCCATGCCGACCGCAATACCCGAGGAGCCGTTGATCAACAGGTTGGGTACCCGGGTGGGCATGACCGCCGGGATCCGCTCGGTGCCGTCGTAGTTATCGACGAAGTCGACGGTTTCCTTGTCCAGATCCGCGAGGATGGCGTGGGAGATCTTGCGCATGCGTATTTCGGTGTAACGCATGGCGGCCGCGGAGTCACCGTCGACGGAGCCGAAGTTGCCCTGGCCGTCCACCAGCATGTAGCGCATGGAAAAGGATTGGGCCATGCGGACGATGGTGTCGTACACCGCCGAGTCGCCGTGGGGGTGGTATTTACCGATGACGTCACCGACGATACGGGCAGACTTCTTATAACCCTTGTTCCAGTCGTTGTTGAGCTCGTTCATCGCGAACAGCACGCGCCGGTGCACCGGCTTGAGGCCATCGCGCACATCGGGCAGGGCGCGGCCGACAATCACGCTCATGGCGTAGTCGAGATAGGACTGCTTGAGCTCGTCCTCAATGTTGACGGGAAGAATTTCCTTGGCTAACTCACCCATGTACAACAGCTTCCTTTTATGACTGCGATGAGCGTTCCGGGTGCGATGCGCGGAACGGCTCCGGGCGGCTGCCCGGCGGCCAGTTGCGGGCCTCAGCCAGCGTCCGGCGCAAACCCGGAATTATACGGAATAAGCCCGGCTGCCGCCATGTTTTTGCAGATTTTGGCAGCCGTTCGGGTAGTGATCGCGCATTTCCGGTTATACTTCCCCGCTTGCGAGTTGCGGCGGCCAAAACCTGCCTGAAGGGGCGCCGGCAGCGTTCACCATCACCCCGGGCCGAGGCTTCATGAACGCGCTACCAGACACCGTCGACACCCTCCTCCACCCGGGGTGGATCCTGCCCATCGTGCCCGCAGGCGCCGTGCTCAGAGACCACAGCCTGGCGGTAAGCGGCGGCCGCATCGTGGCCGTCCTGCCGCGGCCAGAGGCTGTCCGCCTGGTCGCCAACGAGGTATTCGACCTGCCTGGCCACGCGCTGCTGCCGGGCCTGGTCAATGCCCACGGCCACGCCGCCATGTGCCTGCTCCGGGGCTATGCCGATGACCTGGCGCTGATGCCCTGGCTGGAACAGCATATCTGGCCCGCCGAGGCTCGGCACGTGAGCGACACCTTCGTCGCCGACGGGGTGGCACTGGCCATCGCCGAGATGTTGCGGTCCGGCACCACCACCTTCTCCGATATGTATTTCTTCCCCGATGCCTGTGCCCGGGTGGCACAGGACAGGGGGATGCGCTGCCAGATTACCTTCCCCATTCTCGACTTCCCCACCCCCTGGGCCCGGGATGCGGACGAGTACATCAGCAAGGGCCTGGCGCTGCGAGATACGCTCAAGCACAGCACGCTGGTTACCCTCGGTTTCGGCCCCCATGCGCCCTACACCGTCAGCCAGCCAACCCTGGCCCGGGTCGCCACCCTCGCGGCGGAGCTGGATATAACGGTGCAGATCCACCTGCACGAGACTCGCGGCGAAGTGCTGCAGGCGGTGGAAGCCAACGGTGAACGACCCCTGGACACCCTCCACCGCCTGGGACTGCTGGGACCGCGCACCCAGTGTGTACACATGACCGACCTCGGGGACCAGGACGTGGCCCTGCTCGCCGAGACCGGCGCCCATGTGGTGCACTGCCCCCAGTCCAATATGAAACTGGCCTCGGGTGCCTGCCCGGTGAGCAAGCTGCTGGCCGCGGGCGTCAACGTCGCGCTGGGCACCGACAGCGCCGCCAGCAACAACGACCTCAATCTGTTCGGCGAAATGCATACCGCCGCACTGCTGGCCAAGCTGACGACCGGGGATGCCAGCGCCCTGCCCGCCGTCCAGGCGCTGACCATGGCAACTCTGGGCGGCGCCCGGGCCCTGGGGCTGGAAGAGCAGATCGGCAGCCTGGAGCCGGGCAAGCTCGCCGACATGATCGCGGTAGATCTCAGCGGACCGGAAACCCAGCCCCTGTACAACCCCCTCTCGCAGATCGTCTACGCCTGTAACGGCAGTCAGGTGACCCACAGCTGGATCGGCGGCGAGCTGCGGCTACGCGACCGGCAACTCACCGGTTTTGATCTCGAAGCCCTGAGTGAACGCAGCCAGTACTGGCAACAACGGATTACAGGAACCCACGCATGACCGCACGCGCGAACGTCGACCCCAAGGAAATCGCCAAGTTCGAGGCGCTGGCCTCGCGCTGGTGGGACCGCAACAGCGAGTTCAAGCCCCTGCACGATATCAATCCCCTGCGGGCCAACTACATCGACGAACATTCACCGGTGGCCGGCAAGACCCTGGTGGATGTGGGCTGCGGGGGCGGCATCCTGGCGGAAGCCATGGCCCATCGCGGCGCGCGGGTGACCGGCATCGATATGGGTGAAGCACCGCTGGCGGTAGCACGCATTCATCAACTGGAATCCGGCGTCGATGTGGAGTATCGCCAGACTACGGCGGAGGACCTGGCGGCGGAGCAACCGGCCCACTATGACGTGGTCTGCTGCCTGGAGATGCTGGAACACGTCCCCGACCCCGCCGCAATAGTCGAAGCCTGTGCGGCACTGGCAACCCCCGGGGCTTCTATCTACTTCTCCACCATCAACCGCAACCCCAAGGCCTTCGCTTTCGCCATTGTCGGTGCCGAGTATGTCCTCAAGCTGCTTCCCGCCGGCACCCACGAATACAGCAAATTCATCAAGCCCTCGGAACTGGCAGCCTGGATCCGCGCGGCGGGTCTGAGCCTGGAGGGCATGACTGGCCTGGTCTACAACCCTTTCACCAAACAGTATCGTCTGCACCCCCGGGACGTCTCGGTGAACTACATGGTGCGGGCCGTAAAACCGGCTGCGGCATGAAGCGACCGGACCCGGCCGTTCTGAGGGCGGTGATCTTTGATCTTGACGGCACCCTGGTGGACACCGCCAGTGAGTTTGTCGTCGTGGTACAGGCACTGCGCGGCGAATATGACCTGCCACCGCTGGAACCGGAGCGCATCCGCGCCAGTGTATCCAATGGTGCCCGCGCCCTGGTCACCCTGGCCCTGGGCACTGCGGAAAGCGACCCGGGATTTGAACCACAGCGGCTGCGCCTGCTGGAGCTGTACAGTGAAGTGCTGGGCAGCAGCGCGCGTCCCTACCCCGGTATCGAAGGCTTGCTGGCGGAATTGGCGCAGCGCGGCATCGACTGGGGCATCTCCACCAACAAGCCCCGGGCCTACGCCGCGCCGCTCATGGACCGCCTAGCCCTGCAACCGCCCCTGGGCAGCCTGGTCTGTCCGGACGATGTTAGCGAGCGCAAGCCACACCCGGAGTCACTGCTGCGCAACTGCCGTGAACTGGGCTGCCAGCCACGGGAAGCCATTTACGTGGGCGATCACAAGCGCGATATCGAAGCCGGCCAGCGTGCCGGCATGTTCACCATTGCGGCGCTGTACGGGTATATTGAAGCCGACGACGATCCGGCCCTGTGGGGCGCGGACGCCAGCGTCAACTGCAGTACGGAGCTACAGGGCCTCATCCTGGCCTCTCACTGACCAGCGGAGCAAGCATGGACAGTCAAAAGATCCCCACCGACTACAGCCCCGCGAATGACCTGCTGCAGGGCAAAGTCATTCTGGTAACCGGCGCCGGGGACGGCATCGGCCGTGCCGCCGCCGAGAGCTACGCGGCTCACGGCGCAACCGTCGTCCTGCTGGGGCGCACCCAGGCCAAGCTGGAAGAAGTCTACGATGCCATCGAAGCGGCGGGCGGCGCCCAGCCTGCCTTGTTCCCGCTGGACCTTGCCAGCGCCACTGAAGCTGACTACGCCAATCTGGCGGAAGCGATGGACAGCACCTTCGGGCACCTGGACGGTATGCTGCACAACGCCAGCGTGTTGGGTGAGAGGCGCCCCATCGCCCATGCAACCTGGCCCGCCTGGGCGGAGGTGATGCAGGTCAACGTCAATGCCCAGTTCCTGCTTACCCGAGCACTGCTGCCCCTGCTCGAGCGGGCGCCCAGGGCTTCGATCGTCTTTACCTCATCCGGCGTCGGCCGCCGCGGACGCGCCTACTGGGGGGCCTACGCGGTGTCGAAATTCGCCACGGAGGGAATGATGCAGGTGCTGGCGGACGAACTGGAAAACACCTCGCGTATCAGGGTCAACAGCCTCAACCCCGGCGCCACCAACACCGCCATGCGCCGCACCGCCTACCCGGCGGAAACGCCGACGACCAACCCGTCTCCAGCGGCTATCATGCCGGCCTACCTGTACCTGATGGGGGACGACAGCGTCGGCGTGACCGGGCAGGCAGTTAGCGCACAAGCGCGCTAGCAAAAACGCTTACGGTTAGGCACACAACTCATGCCAGCCCCCCGCGTCGAAACTACCTGGAAGCCTCCCAGGCCGATTGCGCAGCCTCCCAGGTTACCAGTGCCACCGTTTCCCCCTTGGGTCCGACGAAATTCAGCGGCCCCAGAAAGGTCATGTAGAACTCGCTGTCGACTGGGAAGTTGGTCCGGTCGTGGTAGGCCTGACAGGGCTCGTAGCCGTAGCCCGGGGCGACCGCGGTTTCGCCACCCTCGTTGGCCCCACCGCGAACATCCATACGCCCCTTGGTGAGGAAGTATTCGCCCGGCCCAATATGCACATGGCTCGCAAATGAGGACCCAGCGGGGCAGTCGAATATAGCCGTCCAGGCGCCCATCTCGGGCGCGACGTTTAGCAGTTTCCAGCGTATCCCGCCGGTCGATAGAGCCGCGGGGAAGTCAACCCAGTCGACTTCGTCCATTTGCACGTAACGACCCGCTACGGGATCCATGTGTTCAGGCTGGCTCATAGTGATTTCTCCTTGTTGAGTTGTTGGTCAGGCGCTGGTCATCGCCGCGAGTGAATCCGCATTGAGTATCTCAATCCAGTAACCGTCCGGGTCGCGAACAAAGGCCAGACCCTTCATCTTGCCGTCATCCGGCCGCTTTACGAAAGACACGCCCTGGGCCTCCAAGCGCGCGCAGGCGGCGTGCACGTCCGGTACCGAAATGCCAATGTGGCCGAAACCTCGCGGCTCCTCATTGCC
>JBGTGB010000318.1:0-11109 GCA_041746975.1 Haliea sp.
CTGTCCGGCGTGATCGAGCGCGGTGCCTACCCGGTGCTCGATGGTGAGGATTTTCGCAACGATGCCGTACTTTACTCGGGCAACGGTGTGACCATCGAAAACCTGTACATCACCCGCTACAAGGGCAACGGCATCATGGGCCAGGCCGGCAACAACTACATTATCCGCAACAACATCATAGTCGACACCGGCGTCTACGGGATTTTCCCGCAGCTCGGAAAGAACGGCATCATTACCCACAATGTGGTCTCTGGCATTGAGGACGCTGCGATCTACGTCGGCATGTCCGACAACGTCGATGTGGTATTCAACGAAGTGTTCGAGAGTGTCGCCGGCATTGAAATCGAAAACAGCCGCGGCGCGCTGGTGGAAGGGAATTTCGTCTACAACAACACCGGCGGCATCCTCGCCTTCATCACCCCGGGCCTGCCGATCAAGACCTGCGGCGATGTGATAATCCGCAACAACTTTATCTCCGGCAACAACCACGAGAATTTCGCCATCCCGGGTTCGCTGGTCTCCAATATACCGCCCGGGACCGGGGTACTGGTGATGGCCTGCGACGACGTGGTACTGGAGGGCAATATCATCACCAACAACGATTCCGTCGGGATTACCTTCACGGATTTTTCCCTGGCGTCCAATGCCGCGGTGGATCCGGAGTCGGACCCGTACCCGAACCGTCCGGTGATCCTCAACAACATCATGCTCAACAACGGCAACAACCCCGCGCCGGTGGTGCGCGCCATCCTCGCGGCCATGCTCGAGACCCGGGGCCCGGATATCATCGACACGGTGGGCATGGACGACGGCTGCATTCTCAACCCGGAGCGTTTTCGCACCATCGGTCTCGGCCAGTACGGGGATTGCGCGTTTAGCACGACTGCCAACGTCGCCACCTACACCTTGCCAGAGCCGGTGCCAGCCCGGGATCTTGCCGATGTCGATACCGGGCGCCTCGTATACTACGGCATCTGTGCCGGCTGCCATGCCTATAATTCCCGACTCATTGGCCCCCCGGTACAGGTAGTGCAGGCTTTGTACCTGGATGACCCGGAAGGGATTGCCGCGTACATTGCCCAGCCGGAACGGAAGCGGCCGGATTACCCGGAGATGCCACCGCAGGCGCATCTGGATGCGGCTACACGTCTTGCGGCGGCGGAATTCATGCTGCAGTTGGAGAACTGAATCTCGGCGCAGCAACCCTTGTAACAGACAAAAAAATAGACATTGCGCCTCTCGTGATTCCGCCTACAATTAAGCAGCGGTACCCGTTTAACAACGAGAGTGATCACGCCCATGTTGGAGAAAGAAATGGCTCAGGCTGTGAAGATGGCAGAGCAGGCGAACAAGAAGGTTGTGCAGCTGCAGAAGAAGCTGTTGTCGGAAACTGAAAAGGCGCATGCCAAGGTCAAGGCTGACCTGACGGCGGCGCGGAAAAAGCACACTGCTGCGAACACGCGCCTGAAAAAAGCGCGCAGTTCCCTGCGGGGCAAGGCCAGCAGCGCCAATCAGAAGCACGTCGAAGAACTGGTCAAACAGGTACAGGATCTGGCGGAAGCAGTGGCACGTGTCGCCAAGACTGCCTATACCTCCTTCGAGAAGCTGCTGCCGATTCAAGCGGATCTGGCACTTGAGTCCCGCCGTGCCGTAGCAGCGGACAAGGCCGCATCAATGGTCGAAAAAGCAGCTGAAAGACGCAGCAAGGCGAAGAAGTCAGCGGCCGGGAAGAAAGGTGCGGCAGTGACGAACGCAGCTGCGAAGAAACCATCTGCGAAAAAAGCCGCTGCGAAAAAAGCCGCTGCGAAGAAGTCGGCCGCCAAGAAGAAAGCGGCGCCCAAGAAAAAGGCTGCACCCAAAAAGGCCGCAGCAAAGAAAAAGGCAACTCCGAAGAAGAAGGCTGCACCTAAGAAGGCAGCTGCCAAAAAAGCGGCGGCCGCTCCGGCAAGTTCCAGCTGAGGCGCAGATCGCGATAGCTCCATCGCGCCTGATGGGTGGAGCTATTCAGTCCGCTGGCCGCACCTCAGCCGGCCGCACCTGAGTCGGCCGCACTCTGAGCAGGGCGCCGTCTTCGGCATCGGTGAGCAGGTAGATAAAGCCATCTGCTCCCGTGCGGACATCGCGGATGCGCGCGTCCAATTCACTGAACAGCGCGACCTCAGCGCTGATCCGGCCGTCCTGCAGGGTCAGCAGCCTTACCTCCTTGTCTACCAGTGCGCCAACCAGCAACTTGCCGTGCCAGGCGGGAAACTGTTCACCGTCATACCAGGTCATGCCTGAGGGTGCGATGCTGGGTGTCCAGACATGGAGGGGCGCGGCCATTCCCGGCAGTTCGGTGAAAGGTGAGACGTAGGCTCCGCTGTAGTCCACGCCGTGGGTTGCCGCCGGCCAACCGTAGTTCTCTCCTGCCCGCAGGAGGTTGACCTCGTCCCCTCCCTTGGGGCCGTGTTCGTGCAGGTAGACGGCGCCAGAGTCGCCAGCGAGAACCAGGCCCTGGGGATTGCGGTGCCCCAGCGTCCACACCCGCTCGCTACCCGGTTCGCTGAAAGGGTTGTCCACCGGCACACTGCCGTCATCGTTGATCCGTAGCACCTTGCCCATCTCGTTTCGCGGGTCCTGCGCCTGTTCGCGAAAATCGAAGCCATCGCCGGTGGTGAGCAGCAGGCTGGTATCCGGCAGGAACAGCAGCCGACCGCCGTAGTGCTGGGGCGTGTTTTTCTTGTCCGCGACCCAGAGGATGTCACTGCCATCCACCAGGGAATTGCCCTCCAGCCGCGCGCGCCAGATTGCGGTGCCATTGGCGTCGCGGTCACCCCGGGCATAGGCGAGGTAGACCAGCTGGTTGGTCGCAAACTCCGGGTGCAGCACAATATCGAAAAAACCGCCCTGGCCGGCGAGGAAGGTCGCGGGTACACCACTGATTTCCTGGCGACGACTACCATCGCCACTGATATGCAGCAGCTTGCCGCGTCGTTCGGTTACCAGCAGGCCGCCGTCGGGCAGCTGGGCGACAGACCAGGGGTGGTGCAGGCCACTGGCGATTGTTTCCATCTGGTAGTCTGCCGCTGCGGTGGCAAGGCTGGCCACCAGGAATAGCGTAGCCGTCACTCGACGGACAATCGCTGTTGCATTCATGGGCTTTTCCTTTGCGGTTTGTGCGGTCATTATAAACAGACTCAGCGCCAGAGGTAGTCGCCCATGATTCGTGTGCTCAAGGCATTTTTCCCCGCGGTTATTGTGGCCTATGTTCTCGGCTGTCTGCTGGCGACCCAGGTGGTGCTCGGCAATCTCGGGGAGTTGGGCGTTGAAGTCTCCATGGCTACGCGCCTCCAGGCCAGCCTGCACGATCTACTGGGCATGACCGCTTACCTGCTGCTGATTCTGGTGGCGTTTGTGCTTGCAATGCCGATAGCCGCCGGTTTGGTGCGCATGCATGCGGTGCCGGGAACCCGTGTCTTCTGGTTCACCCTGGCGGGGTTTGTCGCGTTGGTGGCACTGCACCTGATCATGCGCCAGGTGCTGGGCCTGTATCCCGTGGCCGCGGCCAGGGAGTGGAGTGGCTTGCTGTCGCAGGGGTTTGCGGGGGCCGCAGGCGGGTTCCTGTTCAGTGCCATCAGCAGCAGTGGCCGCCGATGAGGTCAGATAATCCGCGCCGCCAGCGGTAGCCTGCCGGCCTTGATGGCCGCGGTGTAGGAGGGTTCATCCTTGAAATTCTGGAAGTGGTTGTTGCCCAGGGCGCTGATGGCGGAGATGCCAAAGGCGAGCAGCTCACAATCCTTGTGCGTGGAGTGGCCCTGGAAGTTGCGGTTCAGTGTGCCCTGCATCTGCGCCAGGGCCAGCTCGTCACCAGGTCGGGCGAAGTGCTCCATGCCGATATTCTTGTAGCCCTCCCCTAGCAGCCGCTCCATGCTCTGCTGCAGTATTGCCATTTTCACCTCGGCTGCGGGCAACAGGCTTGCGTCAATCTGGCGCTGGGTCTTGAACAATTGCGGCATGTGCGCGTAGTTGAACAGGGACAACCGGTCCGGCTGCAGCGCAATGACCTGGTCCAGGGTCCGGGCAAAGGAGCGCTCATTCTGCAGCGGCAGACCAAAGATCAGGTCCATGCTGAGAGACTTGAAGGCCGAAGCGCGGATTGCCGCCACCAGGGCCGCAACTTCCCCGGCACTGTTGCAGCGGTTGACTGCCCGCTGTACGTCCGGATCGAAGTCCTGCACGCCCATGATGATGCGGTTGAAGCCCAGCTGGCGCAGGTGCCGGATGCGTTCGCTGGCCATGCCGCCTGGGTGAATCTCAATAGAGAATTCACCCTCGTCGTCCTTGGCCACGCGGAACTCCTCCCGTATTTTCTGCATCAGCGCCTGCATTTCGGTGTCGCTGAGATAGGTCGGTGTGCCGCCGCTCCAGTGAATCTGGCGCACGATCCTTTCCGGGTTGACTGCGGCCGCCTGCAGCTCAATTTCGCGCTGCAGGAACACCAGGTAGTCTCTGGCACGCCGCCGGTTGGCGGTAATAATCTTGTTGCAGGCGCAGAAGTAGCAAACGGTGTCACAGAAAGGAATATGAAAGTACAGCGACAGGGGCTCGCTGATTTCATTGCTGGCGGCAATCGCCTCGCGCCACTGCGCTTCGTAGACATCGGCCTGAAACTGGGCTGCGCTCGGGGATGCCATGATGGACTGACTGCACTCAAGTGGGCATCCAGTGTACTGCGGCGGCCATTCGGGGCCATTGACCTACATCAAGCCAGTGGCTCGTTCCTCAGGGCCGGCGCGGCAGGCCTTGCCGTCTGGCGCCCTGTCCGTCCGTGGTGGCGGCATCGGGCAGGCGCACGAGGTACTCCACCGGGAAGTTGATGTCATCCCGATCACGGTTCAGGTTGATCTCTGCCGGCTGATCCGTGGTCAGCCAGGCCCCACAGGCCTCGCCGGCATCACAGATAAACAGGTCATTATCGGCATCGGAGCCGGCAAACACCACGTAACGGCCCGCGGCGAGCGCGGGAAAGCTGAAATCGTAGCGACCGTCGCGCGCGCGGGCGGCGGCCTGTTCGACCACATCATCCAATTCAATGTCGTAGACCAGGATATAGACTACCCCCACATCTGCCACTGCTGCATTGCCCACCGAGACCAGCACCCGAATCTGCAGGCTGTTGGCGCTGGAGCGCGCGGTAACCGTGGCGGCATAGACCCCTTCATCCAGCTGTCCCCGATCCACCGTCAACAGATAGCTGCCCAGACCCAGGCCATCGACGTCGTCGGGGCTGACCTGGAGCCAGGGCGCGTCGCTGTCCACCCCGGTAACCCGGAGTTCGCCGCTCCCGCCGTTGCTGAGGGACAGGGTCAGGGTATTCAGGCTGGCACCGAAATTCAGGTTCAGGCTGGAGGCCTGCAGCGACGCGGGCGCGGTAAATTCCGCACCGATACTGTCCAGCGCCGCCTGTACAGCCTTGCTCGCATTGATCATGCCGTGGCCGTAGAGGTCGTCGCGCCCTGGTGCCCCGAGGTCGTCAGTCAGGCTGCCACTCTGCAGCATGGATTGGAACTGCTGCGGCGTGAGGTCGGGGTTGATGCTCTTCATCAGCGCGATGACGCCTGACACGTGCGGCGCCGCCATTGAGGTGCCGCTGAGAAATACATACGCAAACTCGATGCCGGAAGAGGTTGCCGTGCCCCCGGTGCTGAGCACGCCGTCTGGATAACCATCGCCGTTGATATCGGCACTGTTGTCGCCGCCGGGTGCGGCAATGTCTATGGTCGGACCGCGGTTGCTGTAGCTGGTGATCTGCCGCTGGATATCCACCGCCGACACCGAAATCACAGTGTCGTAGGCTGCGGGATAGCCGGGGGCGGTGCTGGCTTCGTTGCCCGCCGAGGAAACCACAAAGATGCCCTGCTGCCGCAGGTCGCGATACAGCTGCTGGCTGATCTGGCTGAAGCCCTCGCCACCCAGGCTCAGGTTGATGATGTCGGCTCGCCGTGCCGGCACGGTGCCGGAGTCGTTGGGCAGGCCCGCGGCAAAGCGCACGGCCTGGGCGACATCGTAGGACGTGCCGGTGCTGGCACCCAGCGCGCGCAGGGGCATTATGCGAGTGTTCCAGGTCACCCCGGCAACACCGATGCCATTGTTGCCGCGGGCAGCGACGGTGCCGGCGACATGGGTGCCATGGAAACTGCTGGCGGCGGGGTTGTTGCGGTCACCCGGGTCCTCGGGGTCGGGGTCGATGCCGTCGCCGTCCCCAGCCACCGACGGATTCCTGACAAAGTCATAGCCGGGCACCAGTTGCCCCGCGAGATCGGGGTGGCCCGAGAGAATTCCGGTATCCACCACCGCGACGATCACCCCCGGGTCCCCGGTAGTCACGTCCCAGGCAGCCGGGAGAGAAATCAGGGGGTAGTGCCACTGGAAACGGTAGGCGCTGTCGTTGGGCTGCAAAGATACCTGCATGCGGTAGTTGGGTTCCGCCCAGCGCACGCCCGGTGTGCGCTGCAGCGACTTGATGCTGAGCAATGTCTCCCAGCGTTGTTGCTGCGCCGGATCACTGAAGTGGTGCGAGCGGGCTGCCGCCGTGCCGAGGCGGCGCTGTTCCGCCTGGCCTGCTCGCAGGGCAAGCAGCCGCGCGCGACCCGGGGCACCGGCGCGCAGATCCATACCCATCTGGTAGGCCAGATCCTCCAGCGGCAATTCCGGCAGCTCTGGCCTGGCATCCCGGTACTCGACCACGATCTCTCCCGGGATAATCTCTGTCTGCTGCCGCGTGCCTTCCAGTGCCTGGTTGCCGACCGCGAGGATATAGTTGGTGGCCCCGGCGAAAGCGGTGACATTGGCGATCCAGGTGCCGCTGCGGGGCGCGGTCACGCTCTCTATTTCCCCGGTCTCGATGGAGAAGTCGACGATCTCGCCCTCTTCAGAGTATAGGTAGAGGTCCGCGTCCGCGGTTTCGAACTCGGCGACCAGCAGCGTGATCGACTGGCCTTCCAGCAGTTCCAGGCGGTAGTAGTCGTCAATGTCGCCAGCCACTTGCGAGCGACCCTCGGCGCCGGTGCCGGGTTGATTGACATAGCCCCCGAGGGTTACCGGGTTGGCCAGGGGCTGGGCCGTGGCGAGAGTGTCGTTGGGAATATAAATACTGAAAGGATCGTTGGTGTCGCCGTCAACGGCCTGGTTGCTGGACGCCAGGACGCTGCCGCTGAGGCTGTACGTCACACCATCGGCGCTACCTTCAACGATGACACTGACGCTGCTGCTGCCTTCGGCCCCATCGTTGTCTGTCACAGTCAGGGAAAAGACTAACGTGGTGTCACCGTTGGGGCTCGGGGCAGTGAAGCTGGCCTGGGCGCTGGTGCTGCCCGCCAGCTCCACTTCGGGCCCCTCGGCCTGCTGCCATCGATAGCTGGCGATGCTGCCATCGCTGTCGCTGGAGCCGCTGCCATCCAGGATCACGTTGGCGCCACCGGCCACGGCTGCGGGCGCCGAGATGACGGCGGTCGGGGGCTGGTTGGGGGGCGGAGGTGGGGCGTTGTTGCCACCACCGCCACCACCGCCACCACAGGCGGACAGGGCTAGTGTCAGGAGCAGCGCCAGGAGCGGGAGGCGTCGGGGGCTGACCAGCATGGCGGGCTCGCCTGGGCTCGGAGTGGTTGGGAAGTGTAAAGTGTCAGCCTGCCAATTGCACTGCCAAGCAGGGCTTTAACTGGGCAGGATTCAGTCCGTGCAGACAATCCCCTCAAACATGTCCCGCGCCTCCTCCAGCTTGGCGAAGATGGGGTAGCTGCCGTCCATGGCCCAGCTTATGGTCAGCACGTTCAGGGTGCCCACTACCATGGCGGCCAGGATTTCAGGGCTGAAGGTCGTGCGGGCGTCGCCCTGGGCCTGGCCGGCGGCGAACAGCCGGGCAAAGCTGTCCAGGGCGGAATTGTTGATCTCGCGCTGGGTGTCGGGGTCGTTGGCGAAGACGGTCGGTGCCGCCAGGATCAGCTGGCGGTCGATTTCTTCGTAGCCGGCGAAAGTGGCCTCGATGAAGTCGATCATGGCCTGCAGCCGACCCCGGGTGCTGGGATGATTGCTGATCAGCACCTGCAGCATCGGGCCAGATTGGCTGAACAGACGGGACACACCCAGACCCCCCAGCAGGGCATGCTTGTTCGGGAAATAGCTGTAGAAGGTGCGCCTGGCGACGTCGGCCTCGGCGCAGATCTGTTCGATACTGGTTTCGTCGATTCCCTGGCGTCGGAACAGCTCATAGGCAGCATCCTCGATGCGCGCGCGAGTCTCAAGCTTGCGCTTTTCCCTGCGTCCCTGCGGTGCCTCGGCTACGCCCATGAAATTTCCGTAATTCGGTTGCTTTTCAGCAGCCATTAAACTAATTTGTAGACAAATGTGCAAGTTTGCACAGATGAGCCTTCATAATATTGGTTTGCAACTGTCTGTAGAGAGTAGAGTCATGTCCGATCGTTTACTAGTGGTGTCCTCGGACTGCCACGCCGGCCTTCACATCGCTGATTACAAGCCCTACGTCGAGTCGAAGTACCACGACATCATGGACATGGCGGTGCCAGTCCAGGTGGAGCTCACGCAGAAGGCGGAGCAGAGTTTCCTGATCAAGGAAATCAATGATGCCTGGCGCGCTCCCATCCAGAAGGAGCTGACCGGGGCCTGGGATTACCAGCAGCGGGTGAAGATGCTGGCCGAGGATGGAATCGCCGCGGAGGTCATCTTTCCTGACGGTATCACCGAGATGAACACGCCGCCCTTTGGTGCCGGTCTCGGCCTGTCGCCCCGGGATCAGGTGCCCGAACTGCAGTGGGCCGGGGCCATGGCTCACAACCGCTGGCTGGCCGAATTCTGCGGCAATGACTCTGCCCGCCACATTGGCGTCGCTTCCATCCCGCTGCTGTGGGATGTGCAGCAGGCAGTAGAGGCGGTGCGCTGGTGTGTCGACAACGGCCTCAGGGCGGTGATGATTCCCACGCTCTGGGGGGAGCACGCGCCTTACCACGACACCAAATATGACCCCTTTTGGGAGGTTTGCCAGGACCTGGGAGTGATCATTCACTTTCACTCTGGCCCAGCTCCGCACCCGGAATACTTTGGCAAGCAGTGGCCCCAGGAAGATCGTAGCGACGAGCTGCCGGGCGCCATGGGGATCTATGTGTCCGAGGTAATGTGGTGGCTGTACCGGCCCCTGACCTACATGATCTGGGGCGGCGTGTTTGAGCGCTTCCCGCGGTTGAAGGTGGTGATGACCGAGGGCGGTACGGTGTTCATGCTGCCGCCCTGGCTGCGCCTGCTGGACCACAACTACACCGACGTGCAGTTCTCCGCCAAGCTTGGGGATTTCCGTAGTCACCTGTCCATGTCACCCAGCGAGTACTTCCAGCGCAACATCGCAGTCGGTGCTTCTTGCGTGCCGCGCAAGGACATCGACCTGCGCACGGTGCTGGGCGTCGACAAGCTGATGTGGGGCAGCGATTTCCCGCATCCAGAGGGTACCTGGCCCAACACGGGCGACTACTTCCGGGAGACCTTTGGCGGTGTACCCGAAGCCGACGGGCGCAAGATTCTCGGCGAGAACGCCGTCGCCTGGTATGGTCTCGACCGCGCCCGCCTGCAGGCCGTTGCCGATAAAATCGGCCCCAGTTCTTCCATCTTCCATGTTCGCGGAGAAGCCGCATGACCACTAAAATTGTTGAAGCCTGTGAATCAAAAACCAATACCACCCCGGATTTTCCCATGGGCTGGTATTCCGTCGCCCGCGGCCATGAGCTGCAGGTGGGCGAGGTCAAGCGGGTGCACGCCTTTGACCGGGAGTTCGCCCTCTACCGCACGCGCTCGGGCAAGGCAGTGCTGCAGGACGCGTTCTGCCCCCACCTCGGTGCCCACCTCGGCGTGGAAGGCCGGGTAGTTGGCGAGTCCCTGCGCTGCCCCTTTCACGGCTGGCGCTTCGACACTTCAGGCCAGTGTGTGGAAATCCCCTACTGTGACGAGATTCCCGAGCGCGCCCGCGTGCGCACCTGGCACACCGAGGAGCAGAATGGCGAGGTCTACATCTGGTTCCATCCGCAGAACCTGGCGCCCAAGTGGGAATTGCCACTGCTGACCGAACTCGGTGACGATAACTGGACCGCGCCGCGCTATGCGGAGTTTGAGGTGCCTGCCCACATCCAGGATATCGCGGAGAATTCCTGTGACCCGGTGCATTTCCGCTATGTGCATCGGCAGCCCGATGTTCCAGCCTCCGAAGTCACCATTGACGACGACGGCCGCACCCTGCACCTGCGTGCGGATGCCGATCAGGCCGCCGTGCCGCACAAACTGCACGCGATGGTCCTGAACCCGGGCCTGGCAGTGGTGCGTACGTCCTACGGCCCCGGTGCGGAGATGATGGTCTACAACAGCGCCCAGCCCATCGACAAGAACACCACGCTGCTGCGCTGGACCCTGTCCGTGCGGCGTGAAATCGAGGACCTGGCGGGTGACGATGTCATGAAGGGGATCATCGCCGGCATCCAGGACGATTACCCGATCTGGGCCAACAAGGTGCACAAGCACAGGCCGGTGTTCTGCCGCGAGGACAAGACCCTGGTGCTGTACCGCAAGTGGGTGCGCCAGTTCTACATCGATGTCAGGGATATTGCCTGAAATGCGGGAGTTCAAGGATAAGGTGGCGGTCATTACCGGCGGGGCCAGCGGCGTCGGCCGCTCGCTGGCGTTCGCCCTTGGTCGGCGCGGTGCCCGCATCGTTATTGGCGATGTCGACACCAAGGCCATGGAGGCCATAGACAGCGAACTGGCAGCGGAGGGCATCGAGGCCCGGGTGGCGTCCTGTGACGTCACCAACGTGGCCAGTCTGGAGAACCTGGCGGATATCGCCACGGAGCACTTTGGCGGCATTCAACTGGTGTTCGCCAATGCCGGTATCGGCGCCGGCGAGTCCGGCGCCATGTGGGACTATTCCGACAAGGACTGGCAGTGGTGCTTCAACGTCAATATCTGGGGGGTGATCAACACCATCCGCGCTTTCATGCCGCGGCTGGTGGCGGCCGATGAGCCCGCGCACTTTGTGGTTACGGGCTCAGGCAACGGCGCCCTGCTGGTCTACCCCGA
>JBGTGB010000319.1:0-9047 GCA_041746975.1 Haliea sp.
GACAACAGTGCCATGGATGGCTATGCTTTGCGGTCCGCGGATGCCGGGCGTGCTCTGCCAGTCAGCCAGCGCATTCCCGCCGGCACCGCGGCCGCCCCATTGGCGCCGGGCACAGCCGCACGCATTTTTACCGGCGCGACCATACCGGCTGGCGCCGACGCGGTGGTAATCCAGGAGCACTGCCGGGAGGTGGCGGGCCTGCTGGAGGTGCTGGAACCAGTCGTTGCCGGCGACAATATCAGGCAACGCGGTCAGGATATCGCCGAAGGATCACGGGTTTTCAGCGCCGGCCGGCGCCTGCGCGCCCCGGATCTGGGTTTGCTCGCCTCGCTGGGGGCGGGCGAGGTTCCGGTGTATCGTCCGCTGCGGGTCGCGCTGCTGTCCACCGGCAGCGAGCTGGTAGAGCCGGGCAGTGGTCCCTTGCGCCCCGGCCAGATCTACAACTCCAATCGGGTAGCGCTAAGCGCGCAGTTGCAGGCCCTGGGCATGGAGGTCGTGGATTGCGGTATTGTTCCGGATACCCCGGAAGCCACTGCCGCAGCACTGGAAAACGCCGCCGGCAGGGCGGATTGCATTCTCAGTTCCGGCGGAGTTTCGGTCGGCGAGGAAGACCATGTGCGCGCTCAGGTGGAGCGGCTCGGCTCGCTGACGCTCTGGCGCCTCGCCATCAAGCCCGGTAAACCGTTGGCGTTTGGTGAAGTCCGGGGCGTGCCCTTTATCGGCCTGCCGGGCAATCCAGGCTCAAGTTATGTGACCTTTTGTCTGCTGGCGCGCCCCTTTCTGCTGCGGGCGCAGGGTGCGACCGACGTGGCGCCCATTGGTATGTCTGCGCGCGCAAACTTCACCTGGGACCAGCCGGGTACTCGCCAGGAGTATTTGCGCGTAACGCTGGAGCCAGGAGCCGACGGCATGCTGGCTACGCCCTTTCACAACCAGAGTTCGGGGGTGCTGAGTTCGGTATGCTACAGCAATGCCCTCGCAGTGGTGCCGGTGGGCGCCACCGTCTGCAAAGGTGACTGGCTGCAGGTACTGCTGCTGGAAACGCTGGAGTGAGAGCGACCCCATCACATGCAGATTAATCTCGACGCAACGCCGCTGCGACAGGCGACTGGAGGCGACTGGAAGCAGCTTGCCGACATAACTGCCGATGCCTTTTCCGAGGACCCGGTGAGCCGCTGGATTTTCGGTTCGCCGCGCGTGATAAAGCTGGCTTTTCAGGTGATGGCGCGCAACATCTATCTCAAACAGGGCTTGTGCCATATGGCGGCTAACGATGCCGCGACAATGTGGGCGCGCCATGATGTGGACCTGTCGCTACCGGTGCCCGGTCTCCTTAAATTGGCGGCGGGAATTACCCTGTACGGGAGTCGAGGCGCGATTGCGCGGGCCACGCACGCCGGAGAGGTGATGATGCGCCATCACCCGAGCGCCCCGCATCTGTATCTGTTTACGATTGGCGTGCGCAAGACGGCGCGGGGCAGGGGGCTCGGAAGGGCATTGCTCGCTCCGGTCCTGTCCGCCTGCGACCGTGATGGTATGCCTGTTTATCTGGAAAACTCCAATCCAGCCAACTCGAGCTTCTATGCCGGCCACGGATTCGAGCGAAGGCAGGTTTTTCCCTGCGGTGAAGGCGGCCCGCCACTTGAGGCCATGTGGCGGGAGCCCCGGCCGTAAAGCCTATTCGGCGTACTTCTGGAACACCAGGGAAGCGTTGGTGCCGCCAAAGCCGAAACTGTTGGACATCACCCGCTGCAGGTCCACGTTGTCGTGGCGCTTGATCGCGATCGGCAGCCCCCTGGCCTCTGGATCGAGGGTCTCGATATTGGCCGAGGCGGCGATGAATCCGCCCTGCTGCATCAACAGCGAGTAAATGGCTTCCTGTACCCCTGCAGCACCCAGGGAGTGCCCCGACAATGATTTGGTGGAGCCTATTACCGGGATGTGGTCGCGGTCGCTATAGGCTTCGCGCACGGCCTTGAGTTCCTGGATGTCACCCGCAGGCGTACTGGTACCGTGGGCATTAATGTAGTCGACCGGTCCCTGGACAGTGGCCAGCGCCTGCTGCATGCAGCGGATAGCGCCTTCACCCGAGGGTGCGACCATGTCGTGGCCGTCGGAGGTGGCACCATAGCCCACCACTTCGGCATAGATTTTCGCGCCCCGGGCCAGAGCGTGCTCCAGGTCCTCGAGCACCAGCATGCCGCCGCCACCGGCAATGACGAAGCCGTCACGGTTGGCGTCGTAGGCGCGAGAGGCGCGCTCCGGGGTGTCATTGAACTTGGTCGACAGGGCGCCCATAGCGTCGAACAGGCTGCTCAGAGTCCAGTGCAGTTCCTCGCCGCCGCCGGCAAAGACCACGTCCTGCTTGTTCATCTGGATCTGCTCCATGGCGCTGCCGATGCAGTGGGCGCTGGTGGAGCAGGCGGAAGAGATCGAGTAGTTGACGCCCTTGATTTTAAACGGGGTAGCGAGGCAGGCGGATACGGTGCTGCCCATGGTCTGGGTAACCCGGTAGGGCCCAACCCGGCGCAGGCCTTTTTCGCGCAGGATATCCGCCGCCTCGGTCTGGCTGGCGGATGAAGCACCGCCGGAGCCGGCGATGATACCGGTGCGGACATTGGATACGTCATTGTCCCCCAGCCCCGCGTCGGCGATGGCCTGCTGCATGGAGATGTAGGCGAAGGCGGCGGCATCCCCCATGAACCGCAGCTGCTTGCGATCGATGTGTTCAGCGACGTCGATGGTCGGTGCGCCCGCGACGTGAGAGCGCATGCCCATGTCGATGTGTTCCTGCCGCAGGCTGATGCCTGAGCGCCCCTCGTAGAGGGCCGCGGCGACTGTCTCGGCGTCATTGCCGAGGCAGGACACGATGCCGAGCCCTGTGATGACTACCCGTCTGCTCATGGGACTAGAATGACTCCGTTGATTTGAACAGTCCGACCCGCAGGTCGCTGGCGTTGTAGATTTCCCGGTCATCCACGGATACCACGCCATCGGCGATACCCATGACCAGCTTGCGTTCGATGACCCGCTTCATGTGAATGTTGTAGCTGACCTTGCGCGCCGTGGGTAGCACCTGTCCGGTGAACTTGACCTCACCGGAGCCCAATGCCCTGCCGCGACCGGGATTGCCGCGCCAGCCCAGGAAAAAACCCACCAGCTGCCACATGGCGTCGAGGCCGAGGCAGCCGGGCATGACCGGGTCGCCGGGGAAATGGCACTGGAAGAACCACAGGTCCGGATGAATATCCAGTTCCGCGACTATTTCGCCCTTGCCGAAGCGGCCGCCTTCCGAACTGATATGGGTAATGCGGTCCAGCATCAGCATGGTATCAGTGGGCAACTGGGCGTTGCCAGGACCAAAGAGGTCGCCAAGGCCGCAGGCAACCAACTCTTCTTTGGCAAATGCGTGTTGTGCAGTCATAGTGTGTCCAATGGGGCCCTGGATTGGGGTGGGGCTGCGGCTCAGGCCGCCCATTCTAATACCTGCGGGGCACAAGTCCAGCATTGCGGGCCAGAGTGCTGCCGGTGCTTGCTGGCCTCTGCGTCCGTCCATCAGCTAAGATACGGTGTTTAAGGTGACAGGAAATACAATGCTTACCCCTGTTTTGCTCTCCGGTGGTGTCGGAAGCCGACTCTGGCCCGTCTCCCGGGAGTTGCACCCCAAGCAGTTCCTGCCGCTGGCGGGCGAGCTGACGATGCTGCAGCAGACCCTGGAGCGCACCGGCGACCTCGAAGCCAGCTCGCCGGTAGTGGTGTGCAATGAAGAACACCGGTTCATGGTGGCCGAACAACTGCGGCAGGTCGGTATTGCCCCCAGCGCGCTGATTCTCGAGCCCACAGGTCGCAACACCGCGCCGGCGGTTGCCCTCGCGGCCCTGCAGGAGCTGGCGCGGGATCCAGAGGCCATCCTGCTGGTTCTGCCAGCGGACCACATTATCCAGGACGTCGCGGCCTTTGCCCAGGCAGTGGCTCGGGCCCTGCCGCTGGCGCGAAAGGGCATGCTGATGACCTTCGGAGTGGTGCCGCAGGCACCGGAGACAGGCTACGGCTATATTCGTTGTGGCGCCTCTCTGGGGGAGGAGCTTTACGCTCTGGAAGCCTTTGTCGAGAAACCGGACCCAGAGACCGCGCAGTCCTACCTCGACAGCGGCAGCTACCTGTGGAACAGCGGCATGTTCCTGCTGCGTGCGGCAACCTACCTGGAGCAGCTGGGCGAATTCCAGCCGGACATGCTGGCCAGCTGTCAGCGTTCGATGGCCGGCGCGACTGTGGACATGGACTTTATCCGCCCGGAGGCAGTGTCTTTCTCCGCCTGCCCGGCAGACAGTATCGACTATGCGGTCATGGAACACACCCGCGTGGGCGGCGTGGTGGCGCTGGACTGCGGTTGGAGCGATGTGGGCGCCTGGTCTGCCCTGTGGGAGGTGGCCGCGCGCGACCAGCACGGCAATGCCAGCCAGGGCGATGTCATGCTCGACAACTGTCGCGACAGCTATTTCCGCAGTGAGTCGCGGTTGGTGGCCGCAACCGGTGTCTCCAACCTGGTGGTGGTGGAAACTGCCGACGCCATTCTGGTCGCCGACCGGAATCGGGTGCAGGACGTCAAGCGCATCGTCAATCGGCTCAAGGCCGAGTCGCGGCCCGAGGCCTCCCTGCACTCCCGAGTCTACCGGCCCTGGGGTTCCTATGAATCCCTGGTCACCGCGGACCGTTTCCAGGTCAAGCGCATCATCGTCAATCCCGGCCAGACCCTGTCCCTGCAGATGCACCACCACCGGGCAGAGCACTGGATCGTGGTCCACGGCACCGCCGAAGTCACCTGCGAGGACCGGGTCTTCATGCTCGCGGAGGACGAATCCACCTACATTCCCCTGGGTCACAAGCACCGTCTCGCGAATCCCGGGCGCATCCCGCTGGAACTGATCGAAGTGCAGTCCGGAACCTATCTCGGCGAGGACGACATCGTCCGCTTCGAAGACATCTACGGCCGCAACCAGCCCGCTGCCCGCAAGGAGAAAGTCCAATGATCAAGAAGTGCCTGTTTCCCGTGGCCGGTTACGGCACCCGGTTCCTGCCCGCCACCAAGAGCATGCCCAAGGAGATGTTGCCCATTGTCAACAAGCCCCTGGTCCAGTATGGGGTCGAGGAGGCCATTGCCGCCGGGATGACCACCTGCGCGCTGGTCACCGGGCGTGGCAAGCGCGCGATCGCCGACCACTTCGATATCAGCTTTGAGCTCGAGCACCAGATTTCCGGTACCGGCAAGGAAGTGTATCTGGAGAGCATCCGCGACGTTCTCGACCGGGGCGTTTTCACCATGGTCCGGCAGCGGGAAATGAAAGGCCTGGGACACGCCATTCTGACCGGCGAAGTGCTGATCGGCAACGAGCCCTTCGGCGTTGTGCTGTCCGATGATCTCTGCCTGAACGAAGGCCCCGGAGTTCTCAGCCAGATGGTCGAGCTCTACCGCCAGTTCCGCTGCTCAATAGTGGCCATCCAGGAAGTGCCGGTGGAGGACGTCCACAAATACGGCGTCATTGCCGGCGAAAGCCTCAAAGAGGGAATCTACCGGGTTGATAAAATGGTGGAAAAACCCAACGCGGCAGACGCGCCCTCGAACCTAGCCATCATCGGTCGCTACATCCTGACCCCGGACATTTTCGACATCCTGCGGGAGACGCCTCCCGGAGCCAATGGCGAAGTGCAGCTGACTGATGCGCTGCAGACCCAGGCCCAGCAGGGCTGTGTCATGGCCTACCAGTTCAAGGGCCGGCGCTTTGACTGCGGCAGCGTCCCCGGCTTTGTCGAGGCCACCAACTTCGTCTACGAAAACCACTATACCCACCTCTGAGTCAGGAACCCGACTGTGCCGCCACTGGATTGTTTCAAGGCCTACGATGTGCGCGGCCGGGTGCCGGACCAGCTCAACGAGGATATCGCCCGTCGCATTGGCCGTGCCTTTGCCGAGGTGATCGAGCCGCGCAAGGTGGTGCTCGGTCACGACGTCCGTCTCAGCAGCGAGGCGATCAAGGGCGCCCTGGCCGCGGGTCTGCGGGAGCAGGGAGTGGACGTCTACGATATCGGCCTCTGTGGCACCGAGGAAATCTACTTCGCGACCTCCCACGCCGGGATGGACGGCGGCATTGTGGTCACTGCCAGCCATAACCCGAAGGACTACAACGGGATGAAGTTTGTGCGCGACCGGTCGCGGCCGATATCCGGCGACAGCGGCCTGTTCGCGATCCGCGACCTGGCGGCCGGCAACAAGTTCACGCCGGTGGCAGGCGCTGGCGGCTATTACCCCCTGGACACTTCCGCTGCCTACATAGAACACCTGCTCAGCTATGTGGATGTAGACACCCTGCCGCCGCTGCGGATTGTGGTGGATGCCGGCAACGGCGGCGCCGGCCGGGTGATAGACCTGCTGCAGCCGCAGTTGCCCTTCGAGTTTATCAAGCTCAACCACGAGCCAGACGGAAATTTCCCCAACGGCGTTCCCAATCCACTGCTGTTGGAAAACCGTGCCTTGACCAGTGCCGCAGTCGTAGCTCACGGCGCGGACATGGGCATCGCCTGGGACGGTGACTTTGACCGCTGCTTCTTTTTCGATGAGCGCGGCGAGTTTGTTGAGGGCTACTACCTGGTGGGTCTGCTGGCGGTGGCCTTCCTGCAGCAGGACCCCGGGGCCGCGATCGTGCACGATCCGCGCCTGACCTGGAATACGGAGGACCTGGTGCAGGCCTTCGGTGGCCGCGCGGTACAGAGCAAGACCGGCCACGCCTTCATCAAGGAGCGCATGCGCAAGGAAAATGCAGTCTATGGTGGTGAAATGAGCGCGCACCATTATTTCCGCGATTTCGCCTACTGCGACAGCGGCATGATTCCGTGGCTGCTGGTGGCGGGCCTGATCGGCAGCCGCGGTCTGCCCCTGTCAGCGCTGGTGGCCGAGCGGGTGGCGGCATTTCCCTGCAGTGGCGAGATCAACCGCACCGTGGCCGATCCGCAGGCGCTGCTGGCTCGAATTGCGCAGCGCTATGAGCCGCAAGCACTGCTGGTGGAAGCGGTGGATGGTATCAGTATGGCCTTCGCTGATTGGCGCTTCAACCTGCGTCTTTCCAACACCGAGCCCGTCGTGCGTCTCAATGTGGAAAGCCGCGGTGATGCCGCCCTGATGCGCGCGCGCACCGCAGAGGTGCTGGCGCTGATTGACGCTCAGACTTGATCGTAAGGCGACTGCGCAGCGTACCATTGGGTCAGCAGCCTTTCGGTGGCGGCGTCCATGCTCTTGCGGCTGCCCGGGTCCTGCAGGCGGTTGAGGATGGCAACGCCAATTTCCTTGCCCAGCTCCACCCCCCATTGGTCGAACGAATTGATTCCCCAGAGCTGGCCGCTGCAGAAGGTCCGGTGCTCATACAGGGCCAGCAGGGCACCGAGGCTGTGTGGTGTTACCGCATCCAGAGTGATCACGCTGCTGGGGCGGTTGCCGGGCATGGCCAGGTGTGGCGCCAGCCGGCTCGCTTCCGCAGCTTCAAGCCCCCGCTGCAGCAGGCTGTCCCGGGCTTCGTCCTCACTGCGCCCGACCATGAGAGTGCGGCTCTGGGCGAGTCCGTTGGCGACCAGCATCTGGTGTCGGGCGACGTCTCCGGTCGGCGTCGTCAGCGGCAGGATAAAGTCCGCCGGACACAGGCGCGTGCCCTGGTGCAGCAGCTGGTGGAAGGAGTGCTGCCCCATGGTGCCGGCGGAACCCCAGAGCACAGGTGCACTGTCGTAATCCAGTGGCTCGCCGTCCCGGGTAACGCGCTTGCCGTTGCTCTCCATGGTCAGCTGCTGGAGAAAGTCCGGCAGGCGCGCCAGGCCCTGGTCATAGGGCAGCACCACCTGGTTGCTGGCAGCGAAGAAATTGCAATACCAGATCTCCAGCAGGCTCATCAGCATGGGCAGGTTGTGGGCGCAGCTGGCGCTGGCGAAATGCCTGTCCATTTCCTCCGCGCCTGCGAGCAGTGAGCTGAAGTGCTCCCAGCCCACCGCAATCGCCGCGCTGAGACCGACCGCGGACCACAGGGAATAGCGCCCTCCCACCCAGTCCCAGAGAGGCAGGCAATTGTCGGCCGGAACGCCGAAACCGGCGGCTGCCTCCAGATTGGTGGTGATAGCAAGGAAATGCCGGTGCAGATCCTCCTCCGCAGCACCCGCTGCCAGCATCCAGTTACGCGCAGCGAGGCCGTTGGCCAGGGTTTCCTCGGTGCGGAAGGACTTGGAGCAGAGTATGAATAGCGTGGAGCCGGGATCGAGGTCCCGCAGGGTGTAGTGCAGGTCCGCCGGGTCGACATTGGCTACGTAATGGCAGCGCACCGGTCCGTGGCAGGCGACCAGGGCACCGCTGACCAGGCGCGGGCCGAGATCGGAGCCGCCTATGCCAATATTCACCACGTCCCTGATGACCTTGCCGGAATGCCCCTGCAACTGGCCGCTGTTGATACGGTCGCACCACAGGCGCATGCGTTGGCGGGTATCCTCGACGGCACTGAATTCGGTATCGAGACCCGCCGGGGCAGAACGCGCCCGCAGCAGGGTATGTAGTGCTGGCCGCGACTCGGTGTTATTCAGCGGCGCACCGGAAAGCAGTTGCCCCGCCCGTTGCGGCAATTGAGCCTGCTCTGCGAGGCGCAGCAGGGCAGCGCGGCTGTCCCGGCACAACAGGTGCTTGGAGTAGTCCAGGGTAAGTCCAGCAGCGCTGGCGGTAAATTCAGTGGCCCGCTGCGCGTCTTTGCTGAACAGGGTGCCGATGGATGTGCCCTGCATCTGTAGCGCCAGGGCCTGCAGTTCACGCCAGGATGGGTAATCTGAAAGACGCATGGTCTGAGTCATGGTGGGCACCGCCAGAGTGGCTTTGCAGTATAGGCAGCGCCGCGGCGGCCTGCAATTTCGGTGCTAGTAACAAGCTGACTTAGTGATCTCGCTCCAACGAGAGTCGGGTGAGGTCGTGCAGGGCATCGAGGGCGGTACCCGGTGGCAGCCCGCCAAGCGCTGCCAGGGCCAGGTCG
>JBGTGB010000320.1:0-13971 GCA_041746975.1 Haliea sp.
CCGGTGTGGAAAACACAGAAAAACAGTACACTGCGCGTCCCTGCATCCAGCACTCCCTGCAATTCCAGCAAATGCTTGCGACCGCGCTCACTGACCGCGTCAGGGAACAGCCCCTGGCCGTTGTCGCCACACAGGGTTACCGACTTCACTTCGACAAACACCCGGCCGCCGGGGCCAGCCAGAAGCAGGTCGGCGCGGCTGTTACTGCCGTATTTCACTTCACCGCGCACTTCCGGATAGGCGCCGAACCCGGGTATGCGCCCCACCTCGAAGGCCTCGCGCACCACCTTGTTGGCCAGAGCGGAGTGAATGCAGGCCAGGCCGCGGGAGGTAGCCACCAGTTCCCAGGTATGCGCGAATTTGCGCTTGGGATCATCCGTATGCGACAACCAGACTACGGCGCCCTCCTCAGCGCAGCCGGTCATGGCCCCGGTGTTGGGACAGTGCGCGGTGAGCACCTCGCCACCGGGCAGCTCCACATCCGCCAGAAAACGCTTGTAGCGGCGCAGCAGGCGGCCTTCGCGCAGCGGCCCGAACTGCATCAGGCCAGCACCCGGGCCAGGCGCGCGACCGCCTCCTCCAGCCGCTCCATGCTGGTCGCGTAAGAGAAGCGGATGTGCTCGTTGGCGCGCACGTGCCCAAAGTCGATGCCCGGTGTGAGTGCCACACCGTGCTCCTCCAGCAGGCGCCAACAGAACGCCTGGCTGTCGTCGGTGAAGCGGGAGGCGTCTGCGTAAATATAGAAAGCGCCGTCCGGAGGGCAGGGAATTTCCAGCCCCAGGTTTTCCAGCGCCGGCAACAGGTAGTCACGGCGCTGGCGGAAAATGTCGCGGCGCTGGTCGAGAATCTCGCGGGTTGCCGGCTCGAAGCAGGCCAGGGCGGCGTGCTGGGCCATGGTGGACATGGAGATAAACAGGTTCTGGGCCAGTTTTTCCAGCCCCGGGATGGCCTCCTCCGGCGCCACCAGCCAGCCCAGGCGCCAGCCCGTCATCCCGAAATACTTGGAGAAGCTGTTGACCACAAATGCCCGCGGATCCACCTCCAGCACCGAGCGCGTGGGGCCGTCGTAGCCCAGGCCGTGGTAGATCTCATCGACGATCAGGTTACCGCCGCGGGCGCGCACCGCAGCCGCCAGCGCAGCCAGTTCCTCCAGGCTGAGAGAGGTGCCTGTCGGGTTGGCCGGCGAAGCCACCATGGCGCCCACTGTGTTTGCCCGCCAGTGGGCGGCCACGAGTTCTGCGGTCAGTTGGTAGCGGGTACTGGCGTCTACCGGCACCAGCTGACCCCGGCCTTCAACCAGACGCATGAAATGACGGTTGCAGGGATAACCGGGATCGGTCAGCAGCATCCCGTCCCCCGGATTAAGCAGCAGCGCGCTCAGCAACAGCAGGGCACCGGAGGCGCCCGGAGTAACAAAGATGCGCGAGGGGGCAACATCCAGCCCGTATTCAGTTGAATAGTGCTGCGACAGCGCCTCGCGCAGGGCCGGCAGGCCCGCCGCCTGGGAGTAGTGGGTGTGGCCGTCCGCCAGCGCCTGGCGGCCGGCTTCGACAATCGGTGCCGCGGTGGTGAAATCTGGAGCACCCGCGGCCAGGTGAACGATATCGCGCCCCGCTGCCGCCAGTTCCGTGGCCCGATTCAGCACCTCGACCACGCGAAAGGGATCGATGTCTTCGATCCGGTCGGCAAGGCGCAGGGCGCCCGTGGTGTCATTCATGGGACTCTTCCGGCAACACTGTGCCGGCCATTCTAACAATGCCCGAGCCCGCTTGTTAGCGCCGGTGGCGAGGGAATACCGGCTTCCCCCATCGGCGTCGAATTTTGTGGCGGAGGAGGGGGATATCTGGTAGTTTCTCCGCGCTCAGCCGCCGGGCTCCGGGGCCCGCGCACTCACTCCGGTGGGTATCTTTCATGTCACCCTATCCATTTGGGGCTACAGCCATGCCAAAAGCAGCAGAAACCAAGGCGCAAGCCAAAACCAGAGGCACACCGCCTCCGGTTTCCACCTCCGACTTCAAGAACTTTGAGCCCTACAAGCCGAAACGCGGCGAGGAGTACATGAGCGAGGGCCAGATGGAGCATTTCCGCAAGATCCTGCGGAACTGGAAATCAGAGCTGATGCAGGAAGTGGACCGGACCGTCACCCACATGAAGGACGAAGCGGCCAACTTCCCCGACCCAGCCGACCGCGCCACCCAGGAGGAAGAATTCAGCCTGGAACTGCGTACACGTGATCGCGAACGCAAGCTGATCAAGAAAATCGACATCACTATCGAGCGCATCAACCAGGACGATTACGGCTTCTGCGACGCCTGCGGCGTGGAGATCGGTATCAAGCGTCTGGAAGCACGCCCGACTGCTACCCTGTGCATCGACTGCAAGACCCTCGATGAAATCAAGGAAAAACAGGAAAAGGGCTGAATCCCGCGGCGGGCGGTGCTGACACCGGCCGCCCTCGCTGATGCTTCCGACCCGGCCAGAAAACTACCGCGGGCGTTTCGCCCCGTCCCCCACCGGCCCGCTGCACCTGGGCTCTCTGCTTGCCGCACTGGCCAGTTTTCTGCATGCCCGCAGCACCGGCGGTGCCTGGCTGCTGCGTATTGAAGATATCGACCCACCCCGGGAGCAGCCCGGCGCCACGGCCGCGATCCTTCACAGCCTGGCGCAGCACGGGCTGCGCTGGGATGGCGACATACTCTGGCAGAGCGAGCGCAACGCGGCCTATGATGCCGCGCTGGCCGCGCTGAAGAATGGCAGCCACCTGTTCGCATGTGCCTGCAGCCGACGCGAGCTCGGCCCCGAGGGCGCCTGCCGGCGCGACTGTCGTGATCGACAGGCTCCAAGCGACAAGCCCGGCGCACTGCGCGTCGCGGTACCCGCCGGATTCGAAACCCAGTGGCAGGATCCCTGGCAGGGCGCCCAGCATTGGGCTCTCGGGCGGCAGTTGACGGATTTCGTCGTTCGCCGCAAGGACGGCCTCTATGCCTACCAGCTGGCGGTCGTGGTGGACGATGCCTACCAGGGGATCACCGATGTTGTCCGTGGCGCGGACCTGCTGGACTCGACACCGCGCCAGCATCTGTTGCAGCAATTGCTGGACTACCCTCGACCGCGCTACGCCCATATTCCGGTCCTCGCGGACCGCGCAGGCCAGAAACTCAGCAAACAGAACCTGGCGCCGGCCCTGGACGATGCATCCGCACCCGACAATCTGCGCCTGGCTCTACACTATCTCGGGCAGCCTGCACCGCCGCCTGCGCTGAACAACATCCCGTCGCTGCTGGACTTTGCTGTAGAGCACTGGTCTTCCCACAGCCTGCCCTGTACGGCGGCCGTGACCGCAGCGCGCTGAGGCGCTTTACCCGCTGACGGGGCTTCAGTAGTATCCATGGCCACGGTGGCCGGGGGCACCCAGTATGTACATCAACCGGGCCCTGCTCCTGCTTATGGGGTTGGCCTTCATTTTTATCCCTGCTATCGAGCAGTGGCTGTGGGCGTCGGACTCAGGCTGGTACCGGCCCTTCCTGCTCTGGCTGGCAGCAATTTTTGCGGCCTGGTGGAACCAGTTCCGCAGGTATCCGGATGAGCTTTAGCCTGCCGGAGATTCTGCTGGCGATTGTCGCCTACCTGCTGGTGCTGTTTCTGGTCGCACACCTGGCTGAGCGCGGCATCCTGCCCAGGGCCGTCACCCACCACCCTGCCACCTACGTGCTGTCATTGGCGGTCATTGCCGGGGCCATGGCCAGCAACGCCATCTTCGAGCTCGCCTACCGCTACGGCTATGGCTTCCTGCTGTATTACGTTGGTGTCGTACTCATGTTCCTGCTGGCAACGCTGCTGCTTCTGCCGCTGCTGCGCCTGTGCCGGGTGTACCAGCTGGCGTCGCTGGCCGACGTGCTGACCTTTCGCTTCCGCAGCCATCGGGTAGGGGCGACGGTGACGCTGGCCATGTGCCTGACGCTGATGCCGCTGCTGGCCCTGCAGATTCAGGCCGTGGCGGACAGCATCCATATCCTCGCTGGCGCCCCCGACCGGCTGATGCCGGCGGCCCAACGCCAGGACACCCTGGCGCTGATCTTCTGCATCATTATCATTGTCTTTGCCATCCTCTTCGGCACCCGCAACCTGACCTCGGAGCGGCGCAACATCGGCTTGGTAACGGCGGTGGCGTTCGAGTCCCTGGTCAAGCTCGCGGCCATGCTGGCCATGATGTGGATCGCGGTGAGTGAGGTTTTCGGTGGTTTTGCCGGTCTCAATGCCTGGCTGGCTGCCACCCCCGAAGCGCGCGCGGTGATTGAGCAGCCGGTTGCCGGGGACGCGGCGCGGGTGCTGCTGCTGGTATTCTTCGCCGGCGCTGTGTGCATGCCCCACATCTTTCACATGGCCTTCGCCGAGAACAAGGAGTCCCAGGATCTGCGCGCCGCCAGCTGGGGCCTGCCTTTATATCTGTTGCTGTTGGCGCTGCCGGTACTGCCGCTGGCCTGGGCCGGTATGCGCCTGGAGCACGACCTGCCGGCGGGCTACACCGGACTCGCCATAGGCATTGGGCTGCAGTCCGAGACTTTTGCCGCACTCGCCTTTGTCGCCGGGCTCTCCGCCGCCAGTACCGCTATTATCGTGGCCACCCTGGCGCTGGCGAACATGTGCCTTAACCACCTGATCCTGCCCGGGCAGTTGCTGCAAATTCGCACCGACCAGAGCCTCTATGACCAGCTCAAGTGGCTACGCCGCAGCATGATTACCCTGCTGATCCTGGCCGGCTACGGTTTTTTCATGGCGGTGAACGGTAAACAGAGTCTGGCCCAGCTCGGCCTGGTCGCCTTTGCCGGCACCCTGCAATTCCTCCCGGGTATTGTCGCCACCCCCTACTGGGCCGGGGCCAATCGCAAGGGACTTGTTAGCGGCCTGGCCGGCGGCCTCCTGGCCTGGTTCCTGCTGTTACTGCTGCCCGCGCTGGGAATTCCGCAGCCAGACTGGCTGGCACTGGCGGCGGGCCACTTGTTTGCGGGTAGCGACAGCACCTGGGCCGTGGCCAGCCTGACGGCGCTGGGAGTAAATCTGGTTTTGTTCGTGTCGGTGTCTTTGTTGTCTGATACCACCGAGGAGGAGCGGGTGGCGGCGGAGATCTGCTCCATGGACGTCCTCAACCGCCCCTCCCGGCGTACCCTCACCGTACACAGCGCCGGTGAATTCAGCGAGCGCCTGGCGGTGTCGCTGGGAGAGGCCACCGCGCGCTCGGAAGTGACCCGGGCGCTGGAGGAACTGCAGTTCGACGAGGACGAGATTCGCCCCTACGCCCTGCGCCGCCTGCGCGGCCGGATAGAGGCCAATCTCTCGGGGTTGCTCGGCCCCGCGGTCGCCTTCAGCATCGTCAACCGGTGTATTCCCTTCGCCGCCAAACCCGGCGGCAGTACGGAAGACATTTTTCTGATTGAGCGCCGGCTGGATCAGGCTGGCGGCCAGTTTACCGGCCTGGCGGCGGAGCTGGACAATCTGCGCCGGCACTATCGGCAGACCCTGGACAACCTGCCAATCGGCGTCTGCTCGTTGGCGCCCGACGGCGAACTGCTGCTGTGGAACCGCAGCATGCAGCAGATCACCGACATCCCCTCCACCGCGGTGCTGGGCTCGGTGCTCGACTCCCTGCCCACGCCCTGGCGTCAAATCATCGGTAATTTCCTGCGCGAGGACGCCGACACTGTATTGAAGCGGGAAGTTGCCCTGGGGGACGGAGTTTCGCGCTGGATCAGCCTGCACAAGGCCAGTGCCGGTGGCGACCAGGACGGCGACCAGATCTTGCTGGTGGAAGATATCTCGGACTATGAGCGGCTGGAGCAGGAACTGCTGCACAGCGAGCGCCTGGCCTCCATCGGCCGTCTCGCTGCAGGGGTTGCGCACGAAATCGGCAACCCAATTACCGGTATAGCCTGCCTGGCGCAAAACCTGGAGTTCGTGGAGGATCCCGTCGAGGTGCAGGAAACCGCACGGGATATCCTCAAGCAAACCGGGCGTATCAGTCGTATCGTGGACTCACTGGTCAATTTCTCCCATGTCGGTTCAGGCACCGGGGACCTGCAGCTGGAGCCCTGCAACCTCGCCGACTGCGTCGACGAGGCTGTGCATCTGCTGCAGTTGGACCACCAGGCGAGGCCGCTGCAGTTCGATAACTGCTGCGACCGCGAGTTACTGGTGTTTGCCGATGCCCAGCGCCTGCTGCAGGTCCTCGTCAACCTGCTGAGCAATGCCCGCGACGCCAGCGAGCCGGGGACACGGGTGCTGGTGCGCGCCAGCAGCGCCGAGGGCAGGGCCACGATCGAGGTGGAGGACGAGGGCACCGGCATATCTGCGGACATCCAGAGCCAGGTTTTCGAGCCCTTCTTCACCACCAAGGAGCCGGGCGAAGGCACCGGACTGGGCCTCGCACTGGTCTACAGCATCATGGAAGACATGGGCGGCAGCGTCCAGATCCAGAGCCCCGTGGGGCCTCCTGAGCGCCCGGGCACCCGGGTGATACTGCAGCTGCCACTCTGCAGCTACGGTAACGAATTCCTGGTGTAACCCGGGGTGACAGTTACAAGCCCCTGTTCTGAGTGGAAAAAATGCCCGCAGAGGAGTATGTTGTGTACCTGCTTCCGAGAGGTAACACTGTATGCAACAGATTCTGGTGGTGGAAGACGAGTCGGTCATCAGGACCGCCCTGCGGCGTCTGCTTGAGCGCCATGACTATCAGGTTGCCGAGGCCGCCTCGGTACAGGAAGCCGAATCCAAACACAGCCTGACCGATTTCGATCTCATCATTTCCGACCTGCGCCTGCCCGGAGCACCGGGCACCGACCTGATCAAGAAAGCCGGCGATGTGCCGGTGCTGATCATGACCAGCTACGCCAGCCTGCGCTCGGCGGTGGACTCCATGCGCATGGGGGCGGTGGACTATATCGCCAAGCCATTCGACCACAGCGACATGGTGGCTGCGGTGGAGCGGATTATCGCCGACCACCCCACCAACAAGGGAGAACCCGCGGCCAGCACTAGCGCCGCCAACCGGTTCACCGGCATCATCGGCAACTGTCCCGCGATGGTGACCCTGTCCGAGCACATACGCAAAGTCTCCCCCACGGACTCCACGGTGCTGGTGCTCGGCGAGACAGGCACCGGCAAGGAACTGGTGGCCCGCAGCGTGCACCAGCACAGCAATCGGGCCGACAAGACCCTCATCTGCGTGAACTGCGCCGCCATTCCCGACACCCTCATTGAATCGGAACTGTTCGGCTATGAAAAGGGGGCCTTCACCGGTGCCAATGCCAGCCGCATGGGTCTGATCGAAGCCGCCGACGGCGGCACCCTGTTTCTGGACGAGATCGGCGAGTTGCCCATGGAGGCACAGGCGCGGCTGCTGCGCTTTATTCAGGAGGGAGAAATCCGCCGCATCGGCTCGGTCCACTCACGCAAGGTCAACGTGCGCCTGATTTGCGCTACCCACCGCAATCTGCACGTGCTCTCCGCGGAAGGCCTGTTCCGCCAGGACCTTTACTACCGGATCAACGTGCTGCGGTTGCAGCTGCCACCGCTGCGCGAGCGCGGCAAGGACATCCTGCACCTGGCTGAGAAAATGCTGCAGGTCCAAGTGGAGCGGCTGGGCAAGGACGCCATGGAGCTGTCCCCCCGCGCCATTCAGGCAATTACCACTTACCAGTGGCCCGGCAACGTGCGGGAACTGGAACACGCCATCGAGCGCGCCGTGGTGCTGTCTGAGTCCAGCGAAATCGACAACGAGGCCCTGGGGATAGACCTCGAACTGGTAAATATCAACCGGATTCGCGGCCATGGCAGCCACGACCTCCAGGTACCCACACTGCACACCCCGCGCAGCATTACCTCCGATCCCACCGAGGATCTCTCCCTGGAGGATTACTTCCAGCGTTTTGTGCTGGAACACCAGGACTCCATGAGCGAAACCGAGTTGGCGCAAAAACTGGGCATCAGCCGCAAGTGCCTGTGGGAGCGCCGCCAACGCTTCGAAATCCCCCGCAAGAAAAGCGCCGGCAGCGGCAGCCGGCGTCAGAAGACTGCGTCTTGAGCGTTACCACGTCGGTGCGCTGTAACACCAATCAGAGTAGAAGCGTAACAGTTGTTCAAAATCAGGCGTGTCACGAACCCCGAAATTTAATCTAACTCATTGATTAATAATCTATATTGGATTGTTGGCACGGGCTCTGCACTGTTCGTGGAGGCAGCAACAATAAAAATAACATAAAGCCGTAATAAAAATAACAGAGATAGCATGGACCTGGATGGGGAAGGAATCTTCCCCCTCAATTTCAGGCCTACAAGGCTAATAAAAACAATAGCATCGCCCGCATAAGAATAAAGCGTAGTTGAGACCTGGACAGGGGGGACAAACGTCTTCCCTGTCACTTACTCGTAAAGCATCTCCCCTCACACCGGATCCGGGCCATTGTGCTAAACTTCGCCCTGTTTTTCGATTTGTACAAGGCAAACATCGCTTGAAGGTCATACCCAGGGACCAGCACTGCATATCCCGCAAGAACGTCAGTGACGGCGCGCTGAAGGTGATGTCCAGGCTGCGCAGCAGCGATCACCAGGCCTATCTTGTCGGCGGCGCTGTGCGCGACCTGCTGCTCGGCGGCCATCCCAAGGACTTCGACATCGCCACCGACGCGACGCCGGAAGAGGTGCATGCCATCTTCCGCAACTCGCGCATCATTGGCCGCCGCTTTCGCATTGTCCATGTGCGCTTCGGGCGGGAAGTGATCGAAGTGACCACCTTTCGCGGGCATCATGAAAGCGAACAGGAGTCCGGCCGCGGCAAAGCGTCGCACCAGTCCGATCAGGGCCTGTTGCTGCGGGACAATGTGTTCGGCACGCTTGAGGAAGATGCGGTGCGTCGCGACCTGACCGTCAATGCCCTCTACTACGATGCTGCAAACTTCGCCGTCTATGACCATGTCCACGGCATGGAGGACCTGCACAGGCGCAGTGTATGCATCATCGGCGATCCGGAGGTCCGCCTCCGCGAGGATCCCGTGCGCATGCTGCGGGTGGCGCGCTTCGCTGCCAAGCTGGAGTTTGACATCGATGCAGACACCGCGGACGCCATTCCGCGCTGTGCCCACCTGCTGCGGGAAATCCCCTCCGCACGCCTGTTCGACGAGTTTCTCAAGCTGTTCCTCTCCGGCTACGCCGAACGGACCCTCAAGCAGATGCTGGAGAACGATCTGCTGCGCTACCTGTTCCCGGACAGCGACTACGAAATACGCAGGGACAGCGTCGCCATGGCCCTGGTGCAGGCCGCGATGCGCAGCACTGACCAGCGCATCCAGGCTGACAAACCGGTCACTCCCGCCTTTTTGCTGGCAGCCCTGCTGTGGCCGGTGACGGACCGTCTCGCTGAGCAGCTGCGCGAGCGCGGCGACCCGCCTATGACAGCGATGCACAATGCCGCGCAGCAGGTCATAGCCAGCGCCCTGCAGACCCTGTCCATTCCCCGCCGCTTCAGCATGCCGATGCGCGAAATCTGGGAGTTCCAGCTGCGCCTGCAGCGGGGCAACGGCCGCAAGGCACGGGAGCTGCTGCAGAATCGGCGCTTCCGCGCCGCCTACGATTTCCTCCTGCTGCGCGAGCAGGCAGGCGAGGAAACCGGGGACGTAGGAGCATTCTGGACCGAATTCCAGACCCTGCCTGAAAACCAGAATCTGCCGCTGCTGGACAGCGACAGTGAGGAAGCAGGCGACGGCCCCGGTGGACGCCCGCGCCGGCGGCGTCCGCGCAAGCGGCGCCCCGCAACGTCCTGATGCCCGTCGCCTACATCGCGCTGGGGAGCAACCTCGAAAATCCCGCGCGACAGCTGCAGGCGGCCGCCGATGCCATCGCCGCAGAGCCGCACATTCGTCCCGTAGCCGGTTCTTCGGTGCTTCGCAGCGCCGCCGTCGGCCCCGGCAAGCAACCCGACTATCTCAACGCAGTCATGGCTATCGATACCGCGCTGCCAGCGGAGACCCTGCTGGACCGCCTGCAGGCAATCGAGCTCGCGCAGGGACGAAAACGCGATATTCACTGGGGGCCGCGTACCCTGGACCTCGACCTGCTACTGTACGGCGATCAGCAGATCCGCTCGCCCAGGCTACAGGTGCCGCACCCAGCCATGGCGCAGCGCCATTTCGTCCTATATCCTCTCGCCGAACTTTGTGCTTCCGACTTTGTCCTGCCCTCCGGGGAGTCGCTGGCGGCGCTGCTGTCCCGCTGTCCCGCGGAAGGGCTCGCAGACAGCGGGATCACTCTTGATTATCATCTGCAGCACTGACGGGAGCCCTGGCCTTGAACGCAGAGAAGCCACCGAGCGGCGTTGACCTGAAGGGCCGCAGTCCGCCGTCCTATATAGCCGTGGAAGGCCCTATTGGCGTGGGCAAGACCACCCTCGCCCGCCGCCTGGCAGCGACCTTTGGCCACGAGACCCTGCTGGAAGAAGCGGACCACAATCCCTTCCTGGAGCGCTTCTACCGCAACCGCCGCCAGGCCGCACTCGCCACCCAGCTGTTCTTTCTGTTTCAGCGGGCGCAGAAAATCGAGGATCTGCGGCAGAAAGACATTTTTGCGCCAGTGCGGGTGGCGGATTTCCTGATCGAGAAGGACCCGCTGTTTGCCCGCGTCAATCTCGATAGCGACGAGTACGGGCTCTATCAGAGAGTCTACCAACAGCTGCTTATCGAGCCGCCGCGACCCGACCTGGTGGTGTACCTGCAGGCCCCCACCGATGTTCTCCTGGACCGTATCAACGCCCGCGGTATCGCCCGTGAAAAGGCCATCGAACGCGATTATCTGGAGCGCCTGAACGAAGTGTACAGTGAGTTTTTTCTGTATTACGATGGCGCCCCGTTGCTAATCGTCAATGCCAGCGAGATTGATCTCGCCAACGACGAACAGGATTACCTGCATCTGGTCGACTATCTGCTGGACATCCGCAGCGGCCGCCACTACTTCAATCCCACGTTCTTTGGATAATGCGTCGCATGGGCAAAATCACCATCAGCACCCTGGACAAGTTGAAGGCGGCGGGAGAGAAATTCGTCTGTATCACAGCTTATGATGCCACCTTTGCCCGCCTGATCTCGGAGGCGGGGGCGGAGACCATTCTTGTCGGTGACTCCCTGGGTATGGTTCTGCAGGGCCACGACAGCACGATTCCGGTAACCGTGGACCACATGGTGTATCACACCGAGTGCGTGTGTCGCGGCGGTCCCGATTCGCTGGTAATCGCCGACCTTCCCTTCATGGGCCACGCCACCCCGGAGGTGACCATGGTCAATGCGGCGCGACTGATGCGTGCAGGCGCACAGATGATCAAGATCGAGGGTGGCACCTGGCTGTCCGACACCATTTCCATGTTGGTGGAACGCGGCATCCCAGTCTGTGCGCACCTCGGTTTGACGCCACAGTCGGTGAATACGATCGGCGGTTTCAAGGTGCAGGGTCGCACTCCCAAGGAGGCGAAGTCGATCCTTGCAGACGCGGTGGAGATCCAGGACGCCGGCGCCAGTCTGCTGGTACTGGAGTGTATTCCCGCACATCTGGCTACCGACATCAGCGAAAAACTCGATATCCCGGTGATCGGCATAGGCGCGGGGCCGGGCACCGACGCCCAGGTGCTGGTAATGCACGACATGCTGGGGCTTTCCAGCCACAGTGCCCGCTTCGTGCAGAACTTCATGCAGGGTAGCGAGAGCATTCAGGCCGCGCTGCAGGCATTTGTCGCTGCGGTGAAATCCGGCGCCTATCCTCGCGATGAGCACACCTACAGCTAAGGCTTTTCAGGGTTTGCGGGTACTCACATACATGCGCTGTTACCTCCTCTTTCGGTGCTTCTTTCGGTAACAAGCCCAGATCAACTTTTACCGCAAATCCATTGCCCGGGGCATTGCCTTGGGGCATACTGCCGATCCGCTCGCGCACCGGCAACGGCTCGCAGCGCCAGACGACCAGCTTGTTCCGGTCTTGCGTCACCCTTACCGTATTACGGGGGTCATGTAGATATGCGGACGTATACCAACATCGCACCATTGCAGTCGGCCCTGCGGGGCTGCCGCCAGCAGGACCAGTGCGTTGCCTTCGTGCCGACGATGGGCAATCTTCATGAAGGCCATCTGCAGCTGGTGCGACGCGCCCGTCAGCTTGCTGACATCGTGGTTGTCAGCATATTCGTCAATCCCCTGCAGTTCGGCCCCAACGAAGATCTGGACGCCTACCCCCGTACACTCGCCGCGGACAAGGAAAAGCTCTTTAGCGAAGGCGTGCAGTACCTGTTCGTGCCCGAAGTCGGTGACATGTATCCCGAGGGCATGGCGCTGCAGACCCAGGTCCAGGTACCCGACCTGTCGGAAACCCTGTGCGGCAGCAGCCGCCCCGGCCACTTTACTGGCGTGACCACCGTGGTCAATAAACTGTTCAATATCGTGCAGCCTGATGTGGCCGTGTTCGGGGAAAAGGATTTCCAGCAACTATCCATCATCCGCAAGATGGTTCAGGATCTGTGTATGCCGATCCAGATCGAAGGCATTACCACCGCGCGCGACACCGACGGTCTGGCAAAAAGCTCCCGCAATGTTTTTCTGTCACCGGAGCAGCGCCAGCTGGCGCCACTGATCCACGATACCCTGGTCGGTTGTCGCGATGCCATTGCCTGCGGCTTCGACAACTTCCTCCAGCTGGAGTCCCATGCCCGCATGCAGTTGCTGCAGGCCGGTTTCGAGCCCGACTACTTTGCCATTCGCGACGCCCGCACCCTGCGTGCCGTCAATGAAAACACCGAGGAAATCGCCATCCTCGCCGCCGCACGTTTGGGGACCACCCGTCTTATCGACAATGTCAGGCTGGCCCTGAACCCGGTATCAGACTGGGGCATGCTCGCCTCACCTTGATACGCCCGGGGTACTAACCCAGCACCAACGGTGGAATACGCGCATCGATCAGGTGCGGCCCCTTGCCTTGCAGGGCAGATTCCAGCTGCTCATTAAACTCCTCCGCGGTTCTGGCGCAGCTGGCGCGGACGCCCATGCCCTGGGCCATAGAGACAAAGTCCATATCCGGGCTACCGATATCCAGGGAGCTGGCGGCCTTGGGCCCCGGTTGCCCGCCGCGGGCACCAGTGCGCAGGAATTCCAGCTCCAGTATGCTGTACTTGCGGTTGTTGAACAGCACCACCGTGATGTCCAGGTGTTCCCGCGCCATGGTCCACAGGGCCTGGATCGTGTACATCGCGCTGCCGTCCCCCTCGAGGCAGATGACCTTGCGCTGCGGGCAGGCCAGCGCCGCACCCACGGCCGCGGGTAGCCCCCAGCCTATCGAGCCACCGGTCTGGTTTAACCAGTCGTGAGGCTGGGCACTGGCGGTGAGCGGGAAACACGCCAGACCCGCCGTGATCCCCTCATCGACGACAATCGCATCCTCGGGCAGAAAATGCGCCAGGGCCTGAGCCACAGCATTGGCATCCAGTGCCCCAGCGGGCAGGTCCGGCAGCTGCAGGGGGTGCACCTGCGGCGCAACATCGACGGCATCCAGGGATTCCAGCAGCGATTCCAGTGCCCCTTCGATATCCTCCTCCGGACCTGCCAGCTGCAATTGCTCGCAGGAATCCGGGGCTATCGCGCTGGCCACACCCGGATACGCAAAAAAGGACACTGGGCTGTCCGCCCCGAGCAGGATCAGCTGCTCCAGGTCCTTGAGGCTGTCGATAGCGAGTTCAGCAAGATAGGGCAAGCGCTCCAGCATGCCGGTGTCGGCACCCCGACGCACCCTGGTAGGGAAGGTTTCGGTCAGCACCCGCGCCCCCGTGGCCACGCCGATGCGGTTGGCCAGCAGGGTGACCTCGCCGTTGATTTCGCGGCCGCCGAGCATGATTGCGGTGCGCTTGCCCGAGCGCAGCATCGTCAGCGCCTGTTGCAGGCGTCCGGCCGCTAC
>JBGTGB010000321.1:0-2901 GCA_041746975.1 Haliea sp.
GCTTACACGGGTGGCACCGTTGATACCGAGGCCTGGTCTCTGTTTGCGGATGTGACTTATCGCCTGACCGATGCCCTGGCGCTGTCCGTCGGTGGCCGCTATACCGAGGACAAGCGTAAAGCAGATATCTTCCGCGCCAACTATCTGAGTTTTGGCTCGCCCTTCTTCGGCAACAACAGCGCCTTCTTCCTGGGCGCCACCAGTGACTATGAAGCCAGCAACACCTATACAGATTTCTCTCCGCGAATAAACGTGAGTTATGCCCTCGGCGATAACACCACGGTCTACGCCAGCTACAGCCAGGGTTGGAAGGCTGGCAGTTTCGATCCCCGCGGCGCCAATTTCGCGACGCCTGAAGTCGAGCGCGGTTTTGATCCGGAGACCCTCGATTCCTGGGAGTTGGGCTACAAGACCACCTGGCTGGACGGTCGCGCGATCACCAACATCGCGGTGTTCTATAGCGACTACCAGGACATGCAGATCCCCGGCTCTGTAGGGGTCGATAGTGACGGCGACGGCGTCAACGACGGCTTCGTGGGTACCGTGACCAACGCGGCCGAGGCGGAGATTTCAGGTATCGAGCTGGAAGGTAACATACTGTTGGGGCAGGGCTTCAGCGTGCAGCTTGCGCTCAGTTTCCTCGACGCCGAGATCAAGGACTGGCAGGTAAATGGAGTGGATGTATCCGGCCAGCGTGTGGTGCAAAACACGCCGGAGGAAATGGCCTTCATCGGGCTCACTTACACTACCGGATTTGCTGCCGGCGACATCACGGCGAATCTGAACTGGTCCTACAAGGGCGATGTATCCCAGTTTGAGATACCGGTACCGATCATCGACCAGAAAAGCCATGACATCGTCAATGCGAACATTGTCTGGCTCAGCTCGGACGAGCACTGGCTGATAGGCTTGCACGGCAAGAACCTGACCGATGAGCTGATCAAGACCGCGGGCTACTGTTTCGGCTCCGGCGGCTGCCCCTCGAGATTGGGACTGGAAGACAACACCACAGTGTTCTACGCGCCGCCGCGGACCATCACTGCAACGGTGGAATACCGCTTTTAAGCTGGAGTCAGCAGCATGAGCGGATTCGAAGCGCCGGTGCCACTGTTGCCGGAGATTCTGGCACTGCACGGCAAATGGCGCGCGCACAAGCCGGCAGTGGTCTGTGATGACAGCCGCCTGGACTGGGCGCAGTTCACCGCGGCCAACCACCAGTTTGCCCATGGGCTGCTGTCCCGTGGCGTGTTAGGCGGTGATCGCGTCGGCGTGGTCATGAGCAACGGCCTGCCGATGGTGCAGGCCCTGTTCGGAACCCTGGCCGCGGGTGCGGTCTCGGTTCCAATCAATCTGTCGGTGAGTGACGACGCCCTGGTGTCCATGTTGCAGGACGCCGGAATCGCGGTCCTGGTGGTTTCCGCGGACCAGCAGGCGCGGCTGCAGCCCCTGCTGGCGTCCCTGCCTGAGTCACTGAGCCTGTGCGTTACCTCGGGCGACGGCGATGGTACCTGGGTGGGCTTGAGTGAGCTCTGTGCCGGGCAACCGACACAACTGCCGGCGCTGTCGCTGGCGCCTGATGCGCCGCTCAATATCATCTACAGCTCGGGGACCACGGGGCAACCCAAGGGGATCCTGCACAGCCATCGCACCCGCCGCGACTGGGCCTACGACCTGGCCATCGCCTTGCGCTATCACGGCGCCGCACGGACGCTGCTCACCCTGGGCCTGTACTCCAACATTTCCTGGGTGGCGATGCTGTGCACAGTACTCGCGGGCGGCACCCTGGTGGTACATACGCGGTTTGATCCGGCTGAGTTTCTGGCGACGGTGGAACGCGAGCACATCACTCACACCGCCATGGTACCGGTGCAATTCCAGCGCGTCTGCGAATTGATGGCTCGGGGCAGCTTCGACGTCAGCAGCATGCATGCCATGATGAGCTGCGGCTCACCCCTGCGCGAGGGTCTGAAGCGGGACATCTTCCGCCACTTTCCCTGTGGCATCGTCGAGCTCTACGGGCTGACGGAGGGCATAATTACCACCCTTGAACCGGAGGAGGCCTCCGGGCGCTGGGATTCGGTGGGCAAGCCGCTGATCGGCACCGACATCTGCGTTGTTGACGAGGACCAGCGGATACTGGGCCCCAACAGTCCCGGGGAGATTGCCTCCCGAGGGCGGATAACCATGCCCGGTTACTGGCGTCGCGACGACGCCAATCGCGAATCCGAATTTGTCGATGGGCAAGGCGTGCAGTGGCTGCGCTCCGGCGATATCGGCTTCATAGACGATGATGGCTTTTTGTTCATTGTGGACCGGAAGAAGGACATGATCCTGTCCGGGGGCCAGAACGTGTATCCCCAGGACATCGAGGCCTTACTGGTGCAGCATCCCTCGGTCAACGATGTCGCCGTCATTGGCATTACGAGTACGCGCTGGGGAGAAACGCCGCTGGCGGTGGTGGTGCCGGAAGCGGATGCCGCAGACAATGCCGAGGATCTGCTGGCCTGGGCGAATGCCCGTCTCGGCAAGCAGCAGCGGCTGGCGGCCGTCCGTTTTGTCGATAGCCTGCCGCGCAACCCCAATGGCAAGATCCTCAAGCGCGAGCTGCGCACACAGTTTACGGAGCTGCGACATGACTGAGTTTGCCGACCTCTGGTATTACAGCGCCGATGGCCTGCGCCTGTATGCGCGCGATTATGCCGGGCCCGGGCCCGACGCGCCGGTGGCCCTGTGCATGCACGGTCTGACCCGGAATTCCGCGGATTTCGCCGGCCTGGCGCCGCATCTGGCGCAACACTACCGGGTACTGGTGGCGGACCAGCGCGGCCGCGGCCGCTCGGACTATGACCCCAACCCCGACAACTACCAGCCGGGCACCTATGTGCAGGACATGTTTACCCT